>JBKBNR010000101.1:0-9188 GCA_046295315.1 Hyphomicrobiaceae bacterium | reverse complement strand
AGTTTCGCATCAACAATCCCAACGCCACCGCTTCGTGCGGCTGCGGCACGAGTTTTGCGATTTGACCGTCGCCTCGCCGACGCCCAATCGCTCGACCGGCGTCGAGCCATGCTTCGGCCCGGCTCGCGGGCTCAGCGGCCGAAGGCCGTCGGCACCGGGCGCCGGACGCAAGGAAAGCCCATGAAAATCGCGACGTGGAATATCAACGGCGTGAAAGCGCGGCTCGATGCGGCACTCGCCTATCTTTCCAGCGCCTCGCCGGATGTCGTCTGCCTGCAGGAAATCAAGAGCGTCGACGAAGGCTTCCCGCGCGCCGCCTTCGAGGACTTGGGCTACGCCGTCGCGACCCACGGGCAGAAGGGCTTCAACGGCGTCGCCATCCTGTCGAAGCGCTCCCCCGACGACGTGCGCCGCGGCCTGCCGGGTGACGAAGCGGACGAGCAGGCGCGCTACATCGAGGCCGACATCGCCGGCGACGGAGGCGTCGTCACCATCGCGTCGATCTATCTGCCGAACGGCAACCCCGTCGGCACCGAAAAGTTCGCCTACAAGCTCGCCTGGATGCAGCGGCTGGAAACGCACGCGCGCACGCTGCTCGCCCATGAAATGCCGCTGGTGCTGGCGGGCGATTACAACGTCATCCCGACGCCGCTCGATGCCAAACGGCCCGAAGCCTGGACCGGGGACGCGCTCTTCCAGCCGGAGAGTCGCGCTGCCTGGCGGCGACTTTGTGCGCTCGGCCTGACGGATGCCATCCGCGCCTGCCACCCTACCGATCCGCTCTACACGTTCTGGGACTATCAGGCGGGGGCGTGGAGCAAGAACGACGGCATCCGCATCGATCATATGCTGCTGTCGCCGCAAGCAACCGACCGGCTGATTGCCGCCGGCATCGACCGCGACGTGCGCGGCGGCGAAAAGCCGTCCGACCATGTGCCGGTGTGGGCGGAAATCAGAGTTTAGCGGAGGCGAAGATTCGATCCGGTAGCACCGATTCGATCCGGTAGCACCGGCTGCTCAAGCACTGACGACACTGGGCACGTCACGTCAACGGAGCGTTCCGCTGCCGGCTCCACCCACGTCGCCAGCGTCACGCAGGCCGAGAGCCGGTGACGCGCCACTGCCCATTACACCGAGCAGCGGACCGCCGGCGGACGGCGGAGCGGACTTGCCCCCCGCCAAGGCCGGAGGCATGGGTGCGGCAGCAGCCTTGCCTTCCGGCACCGAACCCGCCGAGGGCTTGGAGCCCGCCGCGAACTCCAGCGGCACCACCTCGCCGTTTTCACACGTCCGCGTCGCGGCGTGGTCGAGCGAGGCCATCTCGTTGCGGTCGTCGGCTTCAGGACGGCGGCCATAGCGGCTGTCCCACTCGGCGACCATGCCGCCGACCTGCTTGCGCACGCCGGTGGAGGCGCCGCAGTAGATGTTCTGGTAGATGTCTTCGATCCACACGCGCTCGCCGCCCGGTGCATTCTTCACGGCGACCGAGATCAGCGCCAGCGCCCGCACCTGATCCTTGGTCATGTGCATGCCGCGCCAATAGAGATCGGCAAGGAAGGCCTGCGCGCCGGCATGGCCCTTCTGCGACAGGATCGACAGCCAGTGCTTGCCTTGCGCCACGTCGCTCGGCACGCCTTCGCCCTTCAATTGCAGCTTGGCCAACTCGAACTGCGCATCCTCGTCATTGAAGAAGATGGCGGCGTGGTGGAGATAATCCGCCGAACGCTCGGCATTCGGGCGCAGGCCGACCTCGGGCAGGCCGCGGCGCACATAGCCAGCGAGCGCGGTGAGCGACTTGGCGACGAACGGTGCACGGGCATCGTCGTCCGGGTCGACGTCGGCATAGTCGTTGGCAATGCGCTGATAGAGCATATACGCCTTGGGGTGGTCGGTATGCGCGCCCTGGTTATCGGAGTAGATCCGCGCCAGATAATACTGCGCAAAGAAGAGGTTGTGCGCGGCGGCAACTTCAAGGGCGGGGATCGCCATCTCGTAGTAGCCGCCGGAGAACGCACCGATACCCTGTTGCAGCGCTTCTTCCGGCGAGCGGAACTGGCCCGCCGCGGCACCGGTTGAAACCGACGCCACGCCGGTCAGCAGAGCGACTGCCAATCCCAGAGTTTTCCTAGATATCCGCATAACAGTCGACTTCAGCCTTTCCACCCAGATGGGTGACTGCGCCATACCGTGCCGGCCCAACCTGCTCAGCGTACTTGCGTAGGGCGCCTGTTCGGATGGGATTATCCGGTGCCTTCCAGACCTTTTTGCGGCGAGCGAGCTCGTCCGCATCAACTTCCAAATCCAGCGTGCCTTTTTCAGCGTCGATGGTGATCATGTCGCCGTTCTGGATGAGCGCGATCGGCCCGCCGACGGCAGCCTCGGGGCCGACATGGCCGATGCAGAAGCCACGCGTTGCGCCGGAGAAGCGCCCATCGGTGATGAGTGCCACCTTGTCGCCCGACCCTTGACCGTAGAGCGCCGCCGTCGTCGACAGCATCTCGCGCATGCCCGGACCGCCGCGCGGCCCCTCGTAGCGGATCACGAAGACATCACCGTCCTTGTACTGACGGGCCTCCACCGCCGCGAAGGCATCCTCCTCGCAGTCGAAGCACAGTGCCGGGCCGCGGAACTGCAAGTTCTTCATCCCCGCGACTTTCACCATCGCGCCGTCCGGTGCCAGCGAGCCCTTGAGGCCGACGACGCCGCCTGTGGGTGATATGGGGTTTGAAACCGATCGAACAACTGTCTGTTCTGTATCAAATTTCACGTTTTCGAGGTTCTCGGCCATCGTTTTGCCGGAAACCGTCATGCAGTCGCCGTGCAGGAAGCCGCCGTCGAGCAGGGCGCGCAAGATCTGCGGGATGCCGCCGATGTCGTAGACGTCCTTGGCGACATAGTGCCCGCCGGGTTTCAGGTCGGCGATGTAGGGCGTGCGCTTGAAGATCTCGGCGACGTCGAACAGGTCGAAGTCGATGCCGCACTCGTGCGCCATGGCCGGCAGGTGCAGCGCCGCGTTGGTGGACCCGCCGGTGGCTGCAACGATCGTCGCCGCGTTCTCGAAGGCCTTACGCGTCGCGATATCGCGCGGACGGATGCCGGAGGCGAGCAGCGCCATGACGGCGCGGCCGCTCTCGAGTGCATAGGCGTCACGGCTCTCGTAGGGCGCCGGTGCGCCGGCGGAACCCGGCAGGGCGAGGCCGATGGCTTCCGATACCATCGCCATGGTGTTGGCGGTGTACTGGCCGCCGCAGGCGCCAGCCGACGGGCAGGCGACACATTCGAGGTCGTGGAGCTCCGCGGCCGACATGCGGCCGGCCGAGTGCATACCGACGCCCTCGAACACGTCCTGAACCGTCACGTCCCGGCCCTTGTAGCGGCCGGGCAGGATCGAGCCGCCGTACATGAAAACGCTCGGCACGTTGAGCCGCAGCATCGCCATCATGGTACCGGGCAGGCTCTTGTCGCAGCCCGCAATGCCGACGATGGCGTCGTAGCAGTGGCCACGCATCGTGAGTTCGATCGAATCGGCGATGACCTCACGCGAAACGAGCGACGACTTCATGCCCTGATGGCCCATCGCGATGCCATCGGTAACGGTGATGGTGCAGAACTCGCGCGGCGTGCCGCCGGCCTCGTCGACGCCCTTCTTGACGCTCTGCGCCTGCCGCATCAGCGCGATGTTGCACGGTGCGGCTTCATTCCAGCACGACACGACGCCGACGAACGGGCGGTTGATCTGCTCTTCCGTCAGCCCCATGGCGTAATAGTACGAGCGATGCGGCGCGCGGGCGGGCCCAACGGTCACATGGCGGCTCGGCAGCTTCGATTTGTCGAACTTGTTGTTGGGGGCGTCCATCGCGAATTCTTCCTTTCGGCTCCGTCGAGCTCATGGTTTCCGTCACCGCGGAACATCTGCCGAGGTGACTGACGGGGCCGCACTCTATGTTGCAGCGGCGCTTCACTCAACGCATCGTCCAAAATCTCACTCGATACCGTCGCTGGCGACGGGCGCGGACCAAGCTCTGTCGAATCGAGTCGCCAAAGTCCCGCTGGTTTGTGACCCAAACGAGGCACCATGCGGCCACTCGCGTTGCAGCTGAGCCACAAACGTCACTCATCCGCTGTTCACGCAGCCATCGTCCATTAACGGATGATCGTGTGGCCGCCAGACGTCGATGGGTGGTAGGCGGCAACTTGGGCCTCGGTTCGGCCGAGATGCGACCGCCGCTGGATGAATTGCGGCATGGGCGTGCTATGACGCGGCGG
Source organism: Hyphomicrobiaceae bacterium (assembly GCA_046295315.1). Classification (GTDB taxonomy): domain Bacteria; phylum Pseudomonadota; class Alphaproteobacteria; order Rhizobiales; family Hyphomicrobiaceae; genus JAEUMD01. The sequence continues at coordinate 4,922 of JBKBNR010000101.1, read as the reverse complement.
ATTTGTCGTGATCGTCGCCAGCATGAATCGAGCACCAACAATGGAACAGCACTTCGGCAGCTCCCCGACGCGCGAGCGTCTGACGGTCGCATGGCTGCATCCGATCGGAATGCTCGGGCTGTCGGTCTATAATTTCGTGATGCGCATCCTCACTCTCGGCGTCTATCATTTCTGGGGCAAGACGGAGGTGCGCCGGCGCATCTGGTCGTCGATCCGCCTCAACGGCGAACCGCTCGAATACACCGGTACCGGTCGCGAGTTGTTTCTCGGCTTCCTCGTCATCTTCGGCCTCGTCCTGTTGCCGATTCTGCTGCTCACGTTCGCGGCCGCGTTTCTGCTCGGCCCGGACTCTTGGGTCTTCAAGCTGTTTCAATTGGCGCTGTATGCGGGCGTCCTGCTGTTGACCGGCATCGCCATCTATCGCGCGCAGCGCTTCCGCCTGTCGCGCACGCGCTGGCGCGGCATTCGCGCCGGGCTCGACGGCAGCTCGTGGACCTACGGCTGGACCTACTTCTGGACCCTGCTGACTTTGCCACTGACGCTCGGCTGGTCGGCGCCGTGGCGGTCGACCAAACTGCAGCGGATCATCACCGACGACATGCGTTTCGGTACCGAGCGCTTCCGCTTCTCAGGGTCCAGCCGGCCGCTCTACAAGCCCTTCGCGCTCTACTGGTTCTTGATGGGGCTCGTCGTTTTCGTCACGCTGGCCGTCGTCGGCGGTCGTGCCGTGCAACTCGCGACGATGTTCGAAGCGCGGGACGGCGAGGGCAACCCGCTGCCCCCCGATGCGACAGACACCGCCGATATCGTCGCCTTCGTGCTGCTGATCTATGGCGCGCTGTTCGTCGCCGGGCTGCTCTACGTCGTTCTCAGCGCGTGGTATCGTTCCGCCATGATGCGGCATTTCGCACGCTACACGCACCTCGGCGCGGTCGGCTTCGAAAGTAGCGTGACGGCGCGCGGGCTGTTGTGGATCGCGGTGACGAACTACCTGATCTTGCTGCTTGGCGCGACTGTCGTCACCGCAATCGTCGGCGGCCTCGGCTATTCGGTACTGACCATGTTCGCGGGGCAGACGTCCGAAGTCGGCGACTTGCCTCAACATCAGGCGTTGATGCAGAGCACGATTGGACTGACGATGGGTTTCGTATTCCTGATCTCGCTCGGCATGCTGGCGCCGATCACCCAGGCGCGCACGAGCGGCTATCTGATCCGTAACCTGCACCTCTCCGGGGACCTCGACATGGCAGCCGTTGCAGCCGGTGCAGAGCCGACATCGAAACGCGGAGAGGGGTTGGCGCAAGCCTTCGACATCGATGCCATTTGAGACGAGCGGCCCGCAGTTCGAGGCGCGTTTCAGCGACGGGAGGACCGCCGCCGCGCGCGACGTGCGCGTGGTACTCGGGGCGCGCGGGGTCGTCATCGACAGGGACGACGGCACCGAGCCGCTGCTGTGGCCCTATGGCGCTCTGTCGAGCGCCGAACCGATCTCGACGCACGCCATCGACGTGCTGCTCAGCTATTCCTACATGCCCGGCGCCAGCCTGTTCGTGCCGGGCGGCGTGTTCGTCCGCCGTCTCGCCGAGCAGGCGCCTCACCTGACGACGCGCGCCGCGCGCCGCCGCGCCGCCACGCCGTGGCTGTGGGCTGCTGCCGCCGTCGTGGTGTTGATCGCCGGCGCATCGGCCTTGCAGTTGTCGCCTGCGCGGACCATCGCCGGGCTGCTCCCCGAAAGCGTGCGTCAAAGCTTGGGCGACAACACCATCAGGGCGATGACCGACGGCAAGAAGGCCTGCGTGACGCCAGCCGGCACCGCCGCCGTCGACAAGCTCGCCAGCCGGCTCCGGGCCGGCCAACCGGCCGACACGACATTCCAGATCACCGTCGTCGATTGGGGTCTCGTCAACGCTTTCGCCGCGCCCGGCAACCGCATCGTGCTGACACGCGGCCTCATCACCAAGGCCGGCGGGCCGGACGAGGTGGCCGGCGTTCTGGCGCACGAGATGGGCCACGGCATCGAGTTGCACCCCGAAGCCGGCATCGTGCGCGCCATCGGGCTCACCGCCGCGATGGAACTGCTGCTCGGCGGCGGCGGCGGAACCGTCGGCAATGTCGGCGTCATGCTGGCGCAGCTCAGCTATTCACGCCAAGCCGAGCGAGAGGCGGACGATCACGCGCTGCGCATGCTGCGTCAGTCCGGCATCGCGGCCGACGGCATCGCAGATTTCTTCCGCCGTATGAGCGCCGGGACCGGCGACGCCAAGGCCAATGGAAAAAATGGCCCTGGCGTTCTGGACATGCTGAGCACGCATCCCGCCACCGAGGAACGCATCCGCCGTATCCAGGCGGCGCCGAAGTATCCGGCAACACCGGCGCTGACGGCGGCGGAATGGCAGGCGATGAAGGTGATGTGCGGGACGCCCCGCGAGTAGTGCGGCGGCGCGCTTCACCGCATTGGCAACGTTCCGCAAAAGCACTTGCTCTGATTTCATATAACCGACGCGCGTCGCTGGCCTTGGCGCTGCCCGCACGGGGCCGCATTTGCTGGCGATTATCCACCTGTATCGAGTCGTGCCGGGCCGCTCCAAACGGGACGGAGCCGCTTGCGCACAGACCATCCGCCGGGGGCCGGAATGACTGACGACACCGTGCCGCAGCCGTACTACGCCCCGCGTCCGTTCGGCTCGGCACAGTCGGACAGCCGCATCGCCCGAACGGAAAACGAGGCAGCGCACGCACCGAAGGCGTCGGCGCCGCGCTGGCAAGGGCGCTGGCGGCGTATCGGCCTTGCCGGCCTCGCGTTGTTCGCCGTCACGAGCGCCGCCGCATATGCGGCGTCGCCGCTCATCGCCGCCTGGTCGATCCGCGAAGCGGTGCGCACCGGCGACTCCGATCATCTGCGCACCGCCATCGACTGGCCGCGCGTCAAGCATACGCTGAAAGTCTCGATGACGCGCTATGCGCTGCTCGAAGCCGGCGTCGAGAGCGTCGCAGACACGGGCGAGGGAGATCAGCCGCAGCCGCTCACCGACAGCGCCGCAAGGCCTAGTCTGTGGGAACGCATCAAGGCATCCTACGGCCGGCGCGTCGTCGACGGCATGGTGGAGAGCTATGTCACCCCCGAGGGATTGCCGACGCTGTTCAAGCTGCGCAATGGGTTCAACAAGGTCATCGGCAAGGCGCCGATGGTCGCGGAGGATGCCGATGTGCTGACCCGCATCCGGAGCGAGTGGTCGCGCGTCCGGCACGTCCGCTTTCTGTCGCCGACCCACTTCGCCATCGAGATGGACGACAAGTTCGAAGCCGGCCGGCGCATCGCAGGAATGCTCGAGTTCGAGGTGTCTCGAGCACGCATCGGCTGGCGCCTCGTGTCGCTCGAGATCAAGCGTATCGGCGCCACCGCAAACGCGACCACTTCGCCGTCGCGGTTTGCCAGCCGCTGACGCATCGCTGGCGCTGCCGATCGTCGATCCGCGATGCAGCTTCGGGCAGCGATGCAGCTTCGGGCAGCGCTTCAGCTCTCCAGCCGCTTCAGCGCCGCCGACCACCGCTTGACGAGTCCGGTCAGCTCCGCCTTGCGCGCCTGCGCTTCCTCGATGGCCTCGGGCTTGGCCCGCTCCATGAAGCTCGGGTTCGAGAGCTTGGCGTCCATCTTCGCGATATCGCTTTCCGACTTCTCGATCTCGCGCGCCAGCCGCTTCTTCTCCGCGTCCATGTCGATGATGCCGGACAACGGCAGCGCCGCCGTCGTGTCACCGGCGACGATCACGGCCGAGCCCTTCGGCGCCGACTTCGCGAACGAGACGGCGTCGAGCCGCGCCAGCCGCATCAGCGTGTCGACATGCGTCTCGACGCGATGCTGCAGGGATTTACTGGCGTCGACCACGACCAGCGGGATTTTGGCGCCTGCCGGCATGTTCATTTCGCTGCGCACCGAGCGAATCTCGGAAACGAGGTCGATCAGCCAGCCGATCTCGGCGTCGGCTTCGGACGATTGCAGTCCGCGCGGCTGCGGCCATTGCGACAGCGCCAGCAGGTTGACGCGCTTCTCGCCATACTCGACCATGTGCGTCCACAATTCTTCGGTGATGAACGGCATGAACGGATGCAGCAGCTTCAGGATCTGATCGAGCACCCACGCCGTCATGGCGCGCGTCTCGGCTTTCGCCGGGCTCTCATCGCCCATCAGCACCGGCTTGATGAGCTCCAGATACCAATCGCAGAAAACACCCCAGACGAACTCGTAGACGACGCCCGCCGCCTCGTTGAACTTCAAATCCTCCAGCGCTTTCGTCACCTCGATCGAGGTGCGCTCGGTCTCGCTGGCGATCCACTTGTTGACGGTTTCCTTCGCCGTCGAGGGGTCGTAGTCGCGCTGGCGCACGCACTCGTTCATCTCGGCGAAGCGCGCCGCGTTCCAGAGTTTCGTTGCGAAGTTCCGGTAGCCCTCCACGCGGTCGATGGAGAGCTTCACATCAGAGCCCTGCGCCGCCATCGCCGCCATGGTGAAGCGGAGTGCATCCGAACCATAAGCCTTGATGCCGTCGGGGAACTCGCGGCGCACGTCCTTCTCGACGCGGTTGGCGCTCTCCTTGTCGAGCCCCGCCGTGCGCTTGGCGACGAGCTTGTCGAGCGCGATGCCGTCGATGATGTCGAGCGGGTCGATGACGTTGCCGCGCGTCTTCGACATCTTGTTGCCCTGGCCGTCGCGAACGAGACCGTGGATGTAGACCTCGTGGAACGGCACGTCCTTCATGAAGTGCATGCCCATCATCATCATGCGCGCCACCCAGAAGAAGATGATGTCGAAGCCGGTGACCAGCACGCTCGTCGGATAGTGGCGCTTCAGTTCGGGGGTGGCGTCCGGCCAGCCAAGCGTCGAGAACGGCCACAGCGCGGAGGAGAACCATGTGTCGAGGACG
>JBKBNR010000100.1:0-9356 GCA_046295315.1 Hyphomicrobiaceae bacterium | reverse complement strand
CTCGACTTCGTGAAGGACGACGAGAACATCAACAGCCAGCCGTTCATGCACTGGCGTGATCGCTTCCTGTACTGCATGGAGGCGGTGAACAAGGCTTCGGCGGCCACCGGCGAGGTGAAGGGTCACTACCTGAACGTCACTGCCGCCACCATGGACGAAATGATCGAGCGCGCAGAGTTCGCCAAGCAGCTCGGCTCGGTCATCATCATGATCGACCTCGTCATCGGCTACACGGCCATCCAGACGATGGCCAAGTGGGCGCGCAAGAACGACATGATCCTGCACTTGCACCGTGCCGGCAACTCGACCTACTCGCGCCAGAAGAACCATGGCATGAACTTCCGCGTGATCTGCAAGTGGATGCGCATGGCGGGCGTCGACCACATCCACGCCGGTACCGTGGTCGGAAAGCTCGAGGGCGATCCCCTCATGATCAAGGGCTTCTACGACACGCTGCTGCAGACGCATACGCCCGTCAGCCTGGAGCATGGCTTGTTCTTCGAACAGGATTGGGCGTCGCTCAACAAGGTCATGCCGGTCGCCTCCGGTGGTATTCACGCCGGCCAGATGCATCAGCTCATCCACTACCTCGGCGAAGACGTCGTGTTGCAGTTCGGCGGCGGAACCATCGGCCACCCGCAGGGCATCCAGGCTGGCGCCACCGCCAACCGCGTTGCTCTCGAGGCGATGATCATGGCCCGCAACGAAGGCCGCGACTACCTCAAGGAGGGTCCGGAAATCCTGCAGGCCGCCGCCAAGTGGTGCACCCCGCTGAAGCAGGCGCTCGATACGTGGAAGGATATCACCTTCAACTACGATTCGACCGACACGGCCGACTTCGTGCCGGCCACCACGGCTTCGCGCTAATCGAACCCGACCATAAATTTGGGAGACCACAGCTATGATGACCAACCCAGGCAATCGCCTGACCCAGGGGCAGTTCTCGTTCCTGCCGGACCTGACGGATGCGCAGATCTCGGCGCAGATCAAGTACGCACTCGCCAACGGCTGGGCGATCGGCATCGAGTACACCGACGATCCTCACCCGCGTAACACGTACTGGGAGATGTTCGGCAACCCGATGTTCGACCTCAAGGACCCGGCAGGGATCCTGATGGAGATCAACAACTGCCGTAAGACGTTCCCGAACCACTATGTGCGGGTGACGGCGTTCGACAGCACACGCGGTGTCGAATCGCCCCGGATGTCGTACCTCGTCAACCGGCCGAAGGTGGAGCCGGGCTTCGGACTGGTGCGGCAGGAAGTGGACGGACGCAACATCCGCTACACCGTCCACTCCTATGCGACCGACAAGCCCGAGGGCGAGCGCTACTGATTGGGCTAATGTCGTGATCGCGAAATTCGTCTCATTCTGCCGCACGCTCCGAACGAATTTCGCGATCTGAACGACACTAGACGTGTCAATCAGCTTGTGTGATTCAAACCGAGAAGTCAGCCTCCCTACCTGGCTGAAAGGTATGCAGCTGAAAGGTATGCAGCGGACCTCTCGGTCATCACACCAGCGTCGTTGCCGGCCCGGGTGGCGCGATATATCGTGCCCCCGGGCCTGGCTCGACTTCGATCGGATGAGGGCGTCGCGAACGTGCATTCCATGCTCGTTCAGGCCGGCAACGCCATCGACCGGGAGGTGGAGTTCGGCATGTCCGACTACCGCAAGGTTTTCGACATACTCAATCGCGGGATACTCAATCGCGGGATACTCAATCGCGGGGGGACGAGTGACACTCTCCGAACTGATGCGGGCCGTGGGCCAGGTGGCACAGCACGGCGGTCCGATAGGACACTGCGAAGAACTGGCACGCGAGGCACAGCGGCTGGCCGACATGGTCGGTTGGGCCACCCGGCCGATCGATCCTGGCGGACAACTGCTGGAACGGCTGGCCGGCTTGCAGGACGGGTTGGCCGCGCGCCATGCCAGGTCTGGCGAGGCGCATGTGATGATGTTGCACGATGCCTTCACGGATCTCGGTCGAGCCATCGCACGTCACGACGAGCACCTCGACCCCAATAATGCCGGCGGGGACGAGGGAGAGGACTTCGCCTGACGCGGCATTCTCCCGGCTGCTCCGGCGGGCTGGGAGGCCCTGAACCGATGCAATGCTAGATATGCAGGCCGTCATGAGTAATCGCTTTCTGAAGTGGGCCGAGACCTGGATCGCTGACAACATCCCGCCCGGCGCCAATCCCGACATCGAGCCACACGTCGTGCGAGCCAAGCGGCTGACTGAGAAAATGTTCGCGGAAGCCAGAGCCGCCGGCTTTTCGACCTTCGAGACCGAGGAAGAGCGCGAGCGGTTGATGCAAAAGGTTCTGGTCGCCGTCGCGGACGACACCGACTTCGACATCGACACCTATTCGCTGAAGTCGCAGTTGGCGCAGGAGAATGAAGACGGAGACTGAGCAAGACAATGACGGATGCAACGATCGGCGACGCAAGCCGGTCGTCGGCGGCCGGCAATTTCGCGGACGAAGGCTTCCAATGCCCCCTCGACAACTCGAATGTGCCCTCGACCAGAATGAGTAGTGTGGTGGCGGACCTTCTCGCCCGACCCGACGCAATGCACGCGACGCATCGCAAGCTCGATGGAGTGATCTCACCATGACCAGCGCTGCACCAGAAACCGTGGACCTCGGCGAGGAACTGCGCGCTTCGAATATCCAGGAAGTCCTGGACAAACTCGACCGCGAGTTGGTCGGCTTGAAGCCGGTCAAGACGCGCATCCGCGAGACGGCGGCGCTGCTGCTGGTCGACCGCGTGCGCAAGAAAATGAGCATGACGGCGTTCTCGCCGACGCTGCACATGAGCTTCACCGGAAACCCCGGCACCGGTAAGACGACGGTGGCGCTGCGCATGGCCGAAATCCTCCATCGGCTCGGTTACATCCGCGGCGGCCATCTCGTCTCGGTGACCCGCGACGATCTGGTCGGGCAGTACATCGGCCACACGGCGCCGAAGACCCGCGAGGTCATCAAGAAGGCGATGGGCGGCGTGCTGTTCATCGACGAGGCGTATTACCTCTACAAGCCCGACAACGAGCGCGACTACGGCCAGGAGTCGATCGAGATCCTGCTGCAGGTCATGGAGAACAACCGCGACGATCTCGTGGTGATCCTCGCCGGCTACAAGGACCGCATGGACCAGTTCTTCCATTCCAATCCCGGCTTCCGCTCGCGCGTCGCCCATCACATCGATTTCCCGGACTACAGCAACGACGAACTGCTGAAGATTTCCGATCTCATGCTGGAGACGCAGAACTATCGCCTGAGTGCCGAGGCGCGGCAGGTGCTGTCGACCTACATCGAGGCGCGCCGCCATCAGCCGCACTTCGCCAATGCGCGTTCGCTGCGCAATGCCCTCGACAGGGCGCGTCTGCGCCAAGCCAACCGGCTGTTTGCCTCGGGTCGCAAGGTCTCGGTCGACGACCTTATGACCATCGAGGCGGACGATATTCGCGCCAGCCGCGTCTTCGCAGGCGGCATCGAGGTCGACAAATCGGCAAACGGCAGCGGCGGCTGAGCGTGGTCGCTTGCGGGCGCGGCGACGCGAACGATTGGCGGCGTAGCAGCGGCGCTGCATAATCTACCGAGTGACGGACGCTTGAACCAGGCATGCGGTCGATTCGCGTGCAGGCAGGAGGAGACCCGAGCCATGACCTTCAACCGCGACATCAAAATCGCACCGTCGATCCTGTCGGCGGACTTCGCGAACTTCGGCAAGGAATGCGAGGCGATCGAGGCGCAGGGGTGCGACTGGGTCCATGTCGACGTGATGGATGGTCACTTCGTTCCGAATATTACGTTCGGTCCGCAGACGTGCGCGGCCATCCGTCCGCATGTCAAGACGGTCATGGATGTGCACCTGATGATCGCTCCGGTCGATCCCTACATCGAGGCCTTCGCCAAGGCGGGCGCCGACGTCATCACCGCGCATGTCGAGGCCGGTCCGCATCTCGACCGCACGCTACAGGCAATCCGCGCGGCGGGCGCCAAGGCGGGTGTCGCGCTCAACCCCGCAACGCCGGCGGAAGCGATAGAATACGTGCTCGACCGCATCGACCTCGTCTGCGTCATGACCGTCAACCCCGGCTTCGGCGGCCAATCGTTCATCCACGCCATGGTTCCCAAGCTCCGCCGGCTGCGCGAGATGATCGGCGATAGGCCGATCCACATCCAGATCGACGGTGGTGTGACGGCGGAAACCGCGCCGCTGGTCGCCGCCGCTGGCGCCGACGTGCTGGTCGCGGGCTCGGCCGTGTTCAAAGGCGGTTCGGTGGCGAAGCCGGATGTCTACGGCACCAACATCCGGGCCATTCGCGAGGCAGCCAGCGCCGCACTTCGCGCCAAGGCGGCGTAAACCTCGATCTGACGTCGTTAGGGTCCAGGGGGCGATCTCCCTGGCCTTCATTTTTCCAGGCAGGTCACCATCTCGCGGACAGTTCGAAACCAAGGAGATGTCGAATGGCGGTTGAAACACCGATCTGCGATTTCGGCTGGAAGGCCCCGGATTTCCGTCTGCCGGCCACGGACGGAAAGACCTATGCACTCGCCGACGTCAAAGGTGAGCGCGGCACGCTGGTCATGTTCATCTGTAACCACTGCCCCTACGTGAAGGCTGTCGTCGATCGGATCGTGCGGGATGCCAAAGCGTTGCAGGCGCTGGGCATCGGCATCGTCGCCATCTCATCCAACGACGCGTCGACGTATCCCGAGGATTCCTTCGACAACATGGCCAAATTCGCCACGGCGCACGGCTTCACGTTCCCATATCTTTACGACGAGAGCCAGCAAACGGCACGCGCCTACAACGCCGTGTGCACGCCCGACTTCTTCGGCTTCGACGCCAATTCGGGCCTGCAGTATCGCGGCCGTCTCGACGCCTCGCGGAAGGAAGCAGGGCCCGCCGATCTGCGGCGCGATCTCTACATCGCGATGAAACAGGTCGCCGAGACCGGTGACGGGCCAAAGGAGCAGATCCCGTCGATGGGCTGCTCGATCAAGTGGAAGGATGCGGCGTGAGCACAGTCGTCATATTCGATCTCGACGGCACGCTCGTCGACAGTGCGGCGGCGATCCGCGACATCGCCAACATCCAGATGGGCGAGATGGGCCTCTCAGCCCTGAGCCTCGAGGAAGCCCGCAGCTATATCGGCAACGGCGCGCCGACGTTCCTGCAGCGCGCCCTCACGGCGCGCAACGCCACCGACGACGCACAGTTCGCACAGCGCCTGCATCGCTTCGAGGAGCTCTATGCGACCGCGCCGGGTGAAGCGAACATTCCGATGCCGGGCGTCGATGCATTGATGCGGCGCCTGAAAGCGGCGGGTCATCGGCTGGCGCTGTGCACCAACAAGCCGGCGGCGCCGACGGACGTGGTGCTCGCCGCGCACGGTTGGCACGACCTTCTCGGGACCGTCGTCAACGGCGACACGCTGCCGGAGAAGAAGCCGCATCCGGCACCGTTGCTTGCGGCGGCGCGACTGGCGGGAGGTGGTCCCGTCGTCTACGTCGGCGACAGCGAGGTCGACGCGGCGGCGGCCAAGGCGGCCGGCATTCCGCTGCTCATCTACGAGTTCGGCTATCGCAAGGTGCCGCTCGCCGAACTGGTGCACGCGGCGGCGTTCAAGGACTTTGCCGAGGTCGATGCGCTGGTTTCCTTGCATGCGCGTGAGGTTGCAGCGGTATGATCGCGGCGGGGTGTCGCCTCCGGTCGTCGGATGTTCATGGTGTCCCGCGCAGAGCTAGTGTGATGACCGAGAAGTCCGCTGCAAGCTTTTCAGCTCGGTAGGGTGGCGGACTTCTCGGTCTCAATCACACGAGTTTAGTGATACTTCTAGTGTCGTTCAGATCGCGAAATTCGTTCGGAGCGTGCCGCAGAATGAGACGAATTTCGCGATCACGACACTAGCGGGGGGCACATGATCGATCTCTATTATTGGACGACGCCGAACGGGCACAAGATCACGATCTTCCTCGAGGAGACGGGGCTCCCTTACACCTTGAAGCCCATCAATATTGGCGCTGGTGAACAGTTCGCGCCGGAATTCCTGGCCATCGCGCCGAACAATCGCATTCCTGCGATCGTCGACCACGCGCCGGTGGACGGCGGCACGCCGCTGCCGGTGTTCGAATCCGGAGCCATCCTCGTCTACCTCGCAGAAAAATGCGGCCAGTTGCTCGCCACCGATCTGCGCACGCGCACCGAGACGCTGCAGTGGCTGTTCTGGCAGATGGGCGGGCTCGGCCCGATGGCTGGGCAGAACCATCACTTCAGCCAGTATGCGCCGGAGAAGCTGCCCTACGCGATCGAGCGCTACGTCAACGAGACGAGCCGTCTTTACGGCGTGTTGAACAAGAGGCTTGCGGACCGCGCGTTCGTTGCCGGCGACTACTCGATTGCCGACATCGCGTGCTATCCGTGGATCGTGCCACACGAGCGGCAGGGCCAGAACCTCGACGACTTCCCCCACCTCGCGCGCTGGTTCGACGAGATCGGCGAGCGCCCGGCGGTGCGCCGCGCCTACGCCATCGCAGCCAAGGTGTCGAAGGGCCCTGTCGTCACCGATGCCTCGCGGTCGATCCTGTTTGGCCAGACCGCAAAGACGGTGAAATGAGGGTCGAGGTTCCAGGCTGCTCGTGAACGTCGAGTTGCGCGAGCCCGTGCACGCGGCCCGCGGCCGCGACTGCGGCCCGGCGCCGGTGCGCCGCCCTCGCGGAGGCCCCTGCGGGCCGTGAACGCGCGGTGATCGGGGCGCGGAAACTATACTTCTGCCAGCGGCGGCGACAGCCGCTCAGGCCGCGACTGCGGCCCGGCGCTGCTGCGCCGTCCTCGCGGAGGCCCCTGCGGGCCGTGAGCGCAAAGACTCCCTTCTCACACGCCGGAAGAATGGGTGGCCGTGCCCGTGCCGAAGTAGCTGTCGAACACAGAGCAGATCGAGCGGATGAACAGGCGGCCCTTATCGGTGACGCGAAAACCGTCGCCCTCTGCCGCAACCAGTTCGTCCGCGTCGCTTTCGGCCAGCATCCGCGCCTCGTCGATGACCGGCTCGGCGGCATCGCCGAAGCGGGCGCGCAGTTCCTCGGTGGGAAAGCGGAAATCGCACATCAGCCGCTCGATGACGAGGCCGCGCACGTTGTCGTCGACGCTCATGGCATGGCCGCGCACGGTGGCGAGGCCACCATTGCCGACGCGGCGCTCGTAGTCGGCAACCGGGGTCGCGTTCTGCACATAGCCTTGCGGCAGCCGTCCGATGGACGACGCGCCGAGCCCGATGAGGGCAGCCGCCTCGTCGGTGGTGTAGCCCTGGAAATTGCGGTGCACGTTGCCGGCCGCAAGGCTGTCGGTCGGCAGTGCGAAATGGTCGAGACCGACGGTGACGTATCCAGCCTCGGACAGCCGGTTGGTGGCGCGGTTGGCCTGCGCGAAGCGCTCGGTCATGTCGGGCAAAGCGGCTTCGTCGATCAGCCGCTGGTGCGTGATGCGTGCCGGAAGATGCGCATACCCGAACAACGCGATGCGATCGGGCTTCAATGTCAGAACGTGCTGCAAGGTCTGCTCGAGCGTCGAGCGGGTCTGGTGCGGCAGGCCGTAAACGAGATCGATATTGACGGACTTGACGCCGTGGGCGCGGAACTGGTCGACGACGAACTCGGTCTGCTCGAACGACTGCATGCGGTTGATGGCAACCTGTACCGCTTCGGCGAAATCCTGCACGCCGATGCTGACACGGTTGACGCCGACCTCTGCGAATGCGGCGATGCGGTCTTCGCCAAGTCCGCGCGGGTCGATCTCGACGGCGAATTCGGCATCGGATGCGAACGTGAAGCTGGTTTTCAGCGCATTGGCGACGCGGCGAATGTCATCGGGCTCGAGAATGCTCGGGCTGCCGCCGCCCCAATGAATGTGCGTGACGCGATGCCCGCCTTTGAGCAGCCCGGCGACGGTGGCGATTTCCTTTTCCAACGCGCCGACGTATCGAGCGATCGGCTCGTTGCGCTGGGTTACCTTCGTCGAGCAACCGCAATACCAGCACATCTCCTTGCAGAACGGGATGTGCACATAGAGCGACAGCGGCGTGCCGGGCGCGGTTTCCGCAAGCCACGCCGCGTAGGTTTCGCTGGTCACGGAGGCGGAAAAGTGCGGGGCTGTCGGATAGCTGGTGTAGCGGGGAACCGGCGCGGCATACTTCTTCAACATTTCAGGGCGCATGGACATGCCTCCGCGAACCGCATTTGGTCGACCCGAACCGGCTCGGCAGGAATGAGCCAAGCGGCCGCGGCGCAGACTGTAGGCGGATAGCGGAGAGATTGTTTGATCCGGGTCAAGGATCGGTTGCGGCACCGTGTTGCGGCGAAGTCCGTTCGCCGGTCAGTTCGGCAGCAGCCGACGGTTCGGCGGGCCAACCAGACGCGGCCTGCGTTTTGGACGCACCGGGCCGAGCAGTCGCGCCGGCCGGCTGCAGAACTGCGTGTAGACCATGCCGGGCGGCGGGTCGATGCCGAGGTCGAGGCCGCGCCGGATGCGACGCCCCGGCGGGGCTGCGGCGATGAGCGGGCCGGCCGGACCGACGATGCGGGCCGACCGCCATGCGGGCGGCAGAACGACCACGGGGCGCAGCAGTAGCGGGCGCCGATCGGCGACGATCCGCGTGGCGCGCGGCGGCGGTGCCTCGCGGGTGCGCCGGCCGGTCGACACGCCGACCACCAGGGCCAGCAGCAGATAGAAATGCCGCCAGTGGTCCGTATCGACGATGAGCCCTTCGAACGCCATCGCCGCCAGCGAGGCGGCGGCGACCAGCAGGGGGCCTTGCAAGGGCCCCGGCGCGAACGCGCGCTGCAACCCGAGCGTGACGAGACCCAGAACCAGCCCAATGTAGATCGCGCCGCCAACCCAGCCGGCGTTCAGCAGCATACTCAGATAGACGTTGTGAACGTCTTCGTGGTGGTGCCAGCGCGGAAACTCGCCGAAGCCGATGCCAAACGGATTTTCGGCGATCAGGTCGATCGCCTTGCGCTGGCCGCCGAAGCGGCCTTCGGGGCCGACATCGTAGCTCTGTGTCAGGCTGGCGCGTTCGGCGAACAGATTGCCCGCGGAATCGTGGCTGAGCGTCACGGCCAGCAATCCGGCGAGACCCAACACGCCGGCGCCGACGAGCGCGAAAATGCGCAGGCGGTCGGCGTCGCGCCGCGACGTCACGAAGGCGATGTAGAGATAGATAGCGACGGCAAGCGCCGCTGCTGCCCAGGCGCCGCGTGAAAACGTCAGCAGCAGTGCCAGTGAAAGCACGGCCAATGCGACGGCGTGCAGGACACTCTTTCTCAGCGGACGGCTGAGCCAA
>JBKBNR010000099.1:6139-9376 GCA_046295315.1 Hyphomicrobiaceae bacterium | reverse complement strand
ATAGCTCTTGAAGCATAACCATAACTAAAAGTTAGTCCAAATGCACCAATTAGTCCAACTAATTTATTGTTACGCGCTCGGTGTTTCGCGCACCGTCGAGATCGACACCACCGGCGCGCCGGGCTTCGGCTTCGAGCACTACAAGGCGCACGACTTTCTCGAGAAGGGCGAAGTGGTGCTGACGTTCGACGACGGACCGCTGCCGTCGCACACGCGCACGATCCTCAAAGCGCTGGCCGAGCACTGCGCCAAGGCGACCTTCTTCCCGGTGGGCAAGCTGTCGGTCGGCTATCCGGAAGTGCTGCGCGAGGTCATCAAGGCCGGGCATACGGTCGGCGGCCACACGTTCAATCACATCGACCTTGCAAAGGCCAAGGACGATGTCGCCGTCGAGGAGATCGAGCGCGGGTTTTCGGCGGTAAAGCTCGGCGGCGGATTGCCGACCGCGCCGTTCTTCCGGCACCCGTTCCTGCGGCATTCCAAAAACACTCTGGAGCATCTGGCGTCGCGCAATATCGCCATTTTCTCGACGGATATCGACAGCTTCGACTTCAAGGTTCAAAAACCCGAGCGCATCGTCGAAACGGTGATGAGCAAGCTCGAGAAGAATGGCAAAGGCATCGTGCTGATGCACGACATCCAGCCGGCGACCGCCAAGGCGCTGCCGATGCTGCTCACGCAGTTGAAGGGCAAGGGCTATAAGCTGGTGCATCTGACAGCTGCGGCGCCGCTGACGACGCTCGAGCAGTACGACGCGACGGTGAAGGACAGTCTCAAGGGACTGCCAGCCGCTCTCGACAGCCGCCCGACATCGAGTGTGGTGAAGACGGTCAAATCCGCACCCTGAGACTGCGGCCGGTCACTTGCGGCGCCGTTCGTCTCGGGTTTCGTTGCGTGGTGTCACGGCAATGGGAACTGGCGCGATGATTGATGACGCAACGACCGCGACGCGATGCTCATGCGGGGGGGCGCCAATCGGTAGCCGCCGCCAGGCGCCGGGACGCGCACGGCTGCGCATCGCTCTCCTCGCGTGGCTGTTGGCGGTCGGGTCCGCGGCGATCGCGACCCGTGTCGAAGCTGCGCCCGCCGCATGTACGCGCGACGATTTTGCAGCCGCCATCGATGCGGCGGGGGCTTCACTGCGCGATTTCAACGGCGCGGCGGTGCCGCAGATCCAGGAGAAGCTGAAGCAGCTTCAGTCGGCGCGTGGATGGAGTGATGCCGAAGCGGAAGACAGGGCTGTCGATTACCTGTTTGACGCACGCATCGGCGAACTCGATGCCGAGGCGAACGCCTTGCTCGAGCGTCTCGATACGCTCGGCCATGTGCCGGCCGACAAGCCGCTCGATTGCGCCCGTCTCGACGACCTGAAGTCGACCGGTGCGTCTCTGCTCGACGTAATGCGCAAGAAGTCGGTTCATACCATGGCGCGGCTCGACGCCGCGATTGCGAAGCCGGTGGCGTCGTCGTCCGCGTCGGCGTCGGCTCAGCCGACGGGGAAGAGCGCCGACCTAACCGATGTAGGCGAAGTCCCCAACCCCGCTGCGAGGCCGTCCGCGCCGAAGCCGGCAGCGGAGCGCAGCGCAAGAGTTCCAGCCGATGCGGGCCGGCCTCCAGCCAACACCGCGGCACCGCCGTCCGATGCACAGCAGTCGTGGACGTCGGCGACACGCACCACACCCGCAGGCGGTCGCATCCTTGACACTGCTCCGGGCCGCGCGCCGCTGCCGCCGCCTGAGCCGCTGCCGCCCGTCGACGTGATCGCGCGCGGGCCCGCCGAGTTCGACAATCCCGACGGCTACACGATCGACGAGATCCGCCTTGCCACCCGCGGCTTTTTTGGCACCGTCTCGACCAATCTGGCGAGCGTCATCGAGTATGCCTTTTCGCAGTTCGGACGGCCGGCCGGTTACGTGTTGGGGCAAGAGGGTGGCGGCGCGTTTCTGGCCGGTCTGCGCTATGGCAAGGGCACCGTGTTCATGCGCTCGGGCGCCAGCCGTCCGATCTTTTGGCACGGGCCGTCCGTCGGCTACGATTTCGGCGCCGAAGGATCGCGCACGCTGTTCCTGATCTACAACCTGGCGCAACCCGACGATCTGTTCCGGCGCTTTGCGGGCGTCGATGGTTCGGCGTACCTGGTCGGCGGCGTCGGGCTCACGGTGCTGAAGGGCGGGCCTGTCGTCATGGCGCCGATCCGAACGGGGTTGGGCCTCAGACTCGGAGCCAACATCGGTTACCTGCGCTTCACGCCCGAGGCGACGTGGAATCCGTTCTGAAGGCTCGTTGCAGACAGCGTGCCGCCCCGACGAAAAAGGCCGCGTCCCGAACGCGGCCTTTTCCATGTCGGGTTCGCCCGGTCGGCTCAGTAGCTCGAGTAGCCGCCCGAATAATACTTCTTCGCCGCCTGCGGGCCGACATAAACGTAGGCTTGGCCGTTGCGGTAGACCACCTTCGGCGGCGCGCCGACTGGGCGGCGCTGGGCCTGCCGCGGCGCCGGCTTCGTGAAATAGGGGTCGGAACTGCCGAAGCCCCAGTCATATGTGGCGTAGTTCGGTTGCCGGACGGGCTTGCTCTTCGCCACCTTCGGTGCCGAGAACCTGGGCGAGCCGAACACGGCGATCTTGGTGCTGGCTTTGCCGTGGCGCGAGACGAGATCGTAGAAGGTCTTGGCGTTGGCGGGCGAGAGACGCACGCAGCCGTGCGAGGCCGGACGCCCCAGCATGCCCGTGGCGTAGGTCGCATGAATCGCGAAGCCGCCATGGAAGAACACGGAATGCGGCATCGGCGACATGTCGTACTTGCGCGAATAGTGCATCTTCGACATCCACGTCGGCTTGAACGTGCCGGTGATGGTCGGATACCCTTCGCGCCCCGACGAGATCGGCCATGTGTACGCCACCCGGCCGTTCTCGGTGATCGTGATGCGCTGGTTCGTGAGGTCGACGTCCGCTTTCAGCGTGATCGGCGGTGGCGCCGGTTTGTCGACGACGACACGCTGCTGCTGCGCCGGTTGCGACTTCGCGTCGTTGGCGGGGGCGCTGGCGGGTGCGCTCGCCGGAGCGGCGGCGGATTTCGCCATAGCAGGCTCGGCCAAGGTGCCCGGCGTCGCCGCGGGGGCGATGATGTCGGCCGGTGCCGCAGCGGCGGGCGAGGGTGCGGCTTCGTTGATGACCGTGGGAGCAGCCGCGGCGATGGCCGGGGGCGAGGCCACCGGCTTGTCGTCGGCCATGGCGGCAG
>JBKBNR010000099.1:0-6129 GCA_046295315.1 Hyphomicrobiaceae bacterium | reverse complement strand
TGGCGCCGTCGATCTGCGCTGCCTCGTAGAACTCGGCTGGAATCGCCAGAATGCAGTTGGCCAGTATGCTGGTCGAAAGGGCAAGCGTCGCGACGCCTGCCACTGAATGGTGCTTCATCAACTCGTCTCCAACGCACGAATACCAAGAAAACCCGTGCGATCAGCTATACGCATCAAGTCATGCGGTTTGCTTAATGCTGCCGTTGCGAAACGGTAGGATTGCAGCCGAATGCGGCAGCTTTCGTGACCCTATTGAGAGAGCGTCACGGCGGGCAATGCAACCCCAGCTCAGCCGGTTCGCGCACTTTTTATGGCTTCGAATGCCTGCAGGGCACACTCCCGGGCGGCCTTGTGATCGACGATCGGAGCCGGATAACCGCGGCTCGAGCGGTGCTCCAAGGGTTGATGAATTTCAGCGCCGGGGCGCGTTGCGATTTCTGGCACCCACCGGCGCACATATGCTCCCTCGGGGTCGAACTTGATGCCCTGCGTGATCGGATTGAAAATCCGGAAATAGGGTGCGGCGTCGGCGCCGGAGCCTGCCACCCACTGCCAGCTCGCGGCATTGTTGGCGAGGTCGGCATCGACCAGCGTATCCCAGAACCACGCTTCGCCGTCCTGCCACGGGATCAGCAGGTCCTTGATCAGAAACGACGCCACGATCATGCGCACGCGGTTGTGCATCCAGCCCGTGGCCCACAACTGCCGCATGCCTGCGTCGACGATCGGATAGCCTGTCCGCCCCTTTTGCCAGGCGCGCAACATGGCCTCGTCTGAGCGCCACGGGAAGGCTGCAAACTCGGGCCGGAATGGCTTTTCGGGCAATGTTGGGAAATGGAACAGAAGATGGTTGGAGAACTCGCGCCACACGAGTTCCTTGAGAAAGGTCTCGAGACCCTTTTCGCCGCCCTTCGGCCGCTTCGACGGAGCCCCGCCGCCGAGCCGCGACGCGGTTGCCCACCATACTGTGCGCGGAGAAATCTCGCCGAACGCGAGGTGCGGAGAAAGCCGGGACGTCGCTTCGAGGTCGGGGCGGTTGCGATCTTCCGCGTAACCCGTCGCGGCCTCATCGAGGAAGCGTTCGAGCCGCTTGCGGGCACCCATTTCACCCGGCTGCCACAAGGGTGCGAAGCCGCCCGCCCAGTTCGGCTCTGTCGGCAGAAGCGCAAGTGATGCCAAAGGCTCCGATTGCGGCCACCTGTCGGGTGGCGGCAATGCGGTCGGCGCTGTCGACGGCCGTTCGCTGCGGTACGCCTCGAGCAGCGCCCGCCAGAATGGCGAGTAGACCTTGTAGGGCCCGCCGCTGCCGGTCGCGATGGCCTCGGGCTCGATCAGCAGAGTACCCGAATATCGCTTCAACTCGACGCCGTCGGTGATCAGGCGAGCGCGCACGCGTTCCTCCTGCGCGATGGCCCACGGTTCGTAACGGCGCGAGCATGTGACGGCGGTAGCGCCCGTCTCAGCGGCGAGTTCGGCGAGGATCGCCTCGGTATTTCCCTTGCGAACGACCAGTCGCGACCCCACCGCCTCGACGGCCTCCGCCAGGCGCGCCAACGAATGATGCAGCCACCACCGCGATGCGCCGCCGGGCGCCCAGCGACCCGCGGCCTCGGAGTCGAAAACGAACACCGGCACCACGGCGCCGCCCCGCTTCAAGGCGGCGTGTAATGCGGCATGGTCGGCGAGGCGCAGATCGTTGCGGAACCAGAGCAGCGTCGTTGCGCCGTTTGCGGGCGGTGGCGTGGTCATGTCGTTCTCTGTCCGGCGGTAAGGATGTGGCGGGCAACGGCAAGGCCGGCACGTGCACGGGAACGTCGCCAGCGACTGCGATCAGAACGATCCGCCGCGGCGAAAGGTTCAGTCGCCGTCGTACCGGGCGCCGGTCGGTCACGGGGTCAGTTGAACAACAGCTCGAACAGCGTCTTCGGCTTGCGGCGTGGCTGGGTGCGGGCTTCGCGGCGCGGTGCGGCCGAAAGCTGGCTGCCCCATTTCTCCTGCATCGCCCAGTCGTCCGTCCCGCTGGCACCCGAATAGCGCCGCCCGCCGGACTGTCGCGCAACCCTCGGACCACGCAGCGCCAACTGGTCGGTGACGCCGTCGACGGCGGCAACTGTGACAGTGTCGTCGGCCCACTGCCACGTCGCCACGCGGTCGCCTTCCCGATGCGGCTCGATGGCGATGAGCGCGCCCGTATAGAGGTTGACGATCGCCGCCAGCTCCGTCTCGACGGTACCCCTGTCGGTCGCCACCCGGCCGCCCGCGTACGTCAGAACGCCGATGCTCTTGTGCGGCGCCGGCCGTTCCTCGAAACTGATGAGGCGTGGCTCGCCTTCACCCTGCAGTTCCAGCGGCACGGCGACCTTGGGATACGACGGCGACACCGCAACATAGCGGTTGGCACGCAAGACGACGCGCCAGACGCCGAGTTCGAGACCGGGCACCGCCGCCTCCTCGGCCGGGCCACTGGCGCCATCCAGCCGTTCGAGCAGATCGTGAGCGAGCTTCATGCCGGGATCCGCGACCAGCGCCCGCCGGACGTCGGCCAGCGCTTCGTCGCGCTGCCCCATGGCTTCCGCCAGTTCTGCTTTCGCCCACAGCACCGCGGCCGAGCCGGGATCGATCTTCCACGCGGTCGCGATGTCCTTGGCCCCGACATCAGTCTGGTTCGCTTCCTTGTAGACGTAGGCCCGATAGGCAAATGCCGTCGCGGAGCGCGGGTCGATTTCGATGGCGCGAGCCAGGTCGGAAAGCGCCGCGTCGGTATCGCCGATCTGGGCGTGTGCCAGGCCGCGCGCGGCGAACGCGACCGGGTCCTGGGGCCGCAATTCGATCGCACGGGCGAAATCGGTAATCGAGGCGGCGGCGTTGTCGCTCGCCAGATAGGCGCGCCCGCGCAGCAGATACAATTCGGTGTTCTGCTGATCGAACGCGATGGCGCGCGACAGATCCTCGATGGCGTCGCCATACTGTCCGATCGCCATCTTTGCCTCGGCGCGGCGGTGGTATCCGGTGGCGAAACTTTCTTCCGACGTCACGGCGCGCGTCAGATCGCGAATCGCGGCATGCGGGCGGCCCAGTTCTAGGTTGGCGGTGGCGCGGCCAGTAAGGGGCGCCGCGGAGTTCGGCGCCAGCTTGACGGCGCGCGAATAGTCGCGGATCGCGGCCTGGAAATCGCCACGGCTCATGGCGGCACCGGCGCGGTTGTTGTAGGCGGCGGCGTATCCCGGGGCCAGCGCCAGCGCGCGGTCGAAGTCCTTCGCCGCCTCGGCGGCATGACCGAGCGCCAGCAGCAGGTTGCCGCGGTTGTTGTAGACGGCGGCGTTTTCCGGAAAGAGCTGTACGGCCCGGTTGAAATCGTCGAACGCCTGCCGGGTCCGCCCGAGACGCGCGTTGGCGACGGCGCGATCGTTGTAGGCGAAGGCACGGCGATCCTTCGGCAACGACGGGTCGTCCAGAAGCTCGGTGTAGTGGGTGATGGCCGCTTGCGCGTCGCCGCGCACCAGTGCCGCCGCGCCTTCGCGGGCCGCCACCGATTGCGTGCGCGCGTCGCCCTCCGGGCGCGTGGATGCGCCATCCTGGGCCCAGGCGTCGATACTGGTCGCAGCGGCGAGAAGCATCGCCAGGCCGGCGGCTCGCAGCGGTGAGCGTGCGTCGATACCCAAGTTGGTCTCCGAGCGTGGCTGCCTGAAAGCGCCGAACGGGGCTGCTGCAAGCGGCAGTGCATAACAGTGCATCGTCGGGGTGACTTTCGACCGAATCGCGGCCGAGCGCAATCGCAGGGCGGCCGCCGGCCTCGAGAACCAGCGGTGTCCGCGCAATCCAGCCGCGATGACAGCGGCCTTGCGTTCACCGGCCGCCTCTGGTAGTTCAGCGGCCTCGCTGGCGTTTTGGAATGCTGCCAGCGTGTTCGCTTGATGGGCCGCTAGGCTCACACGATGCGGTCGTGGCGGAATTGGTAGACGCACTACCTTGAGGTGGTAGCGCTGGAAACGGCGTGGAAGTTCGAGTCTTCTCGACCGCACCATAATTCTTGGTTGCCCCGAGGCAGACGAAAGCCCGGCTCGCGCCGGGCTTTGTTTTTTCTCGTGCGTGGACGGGCCCTGCGCCGGCGGCTTCTCACGCCGTATTGCCGAGGAACGGCAGAGAGCGGACCCGCTTACCCGTCAGTTTCGCCCACGCATTCGCGACGGCGGGGCCGATCGGCGGAACGCCCGGCTCGCCGACACCCGACGGCGGTTCCGCCGACGTGATGACCGATACCTCGACCTCGGGCATCTCGTTGATGCGCAGGCTGCGGTAGGCGTCGAAGTTGGTCTCGACGACGCGGCCCTTGTCGAGCGTGACCGCGCCATACAACGCTGCTCCGAGGCCGTAGCCGATGCCGCCCTCCATCTGCGCCCTGACGATGTCCGGGTTGACGGCGAGGCCGCAATCGACTGCGCACCACACCTTGTGCACGCGCGGCACGTTGTCGGCGCCAGCCGAAACCTCCGCGATCTGGGCGACGTAGCTGCCGAAGGACTTATGTAGGGCGACGCCGCGCGCGCGCCCCTCTGGCACCGCGCCACCCCACGGCGCCATGCGCGCTACCTCTTCCAGCACGGCCTTGTGGCGCGGGTGCTTGCCGAGCAGCGCCAGGCGTCCGGCGACCGCATCTTTGCCGGCCAGCGCCAGCAACTCGTCGATGAACGTCTCGCTCGAGTAGCCGGTGACGGAATGGCCGACCGAGCGCCACCACAGCACCGGCACGCCGACTTTCACCATGTGCAGGCCGACGGTGAAGTTCGCGATGTCGTAGGGCAGGTCCGCGGCGCCCTCGATCATGGTCGGATCGACGCCGTCTTTCATCATCATCGCCATCGGCGTGCCGTCGATGATCGACTGCGCGGCGATCGTCTCGTTCCACGCCACGATGTTGCCCTCGGCGTCGACACTGCCTTTGAGACGGTGGACGTTGAAAGGCCGGTAGCTGCCGCCGGTGATGTCGTCCTCGCGTGTCCACACGATCTTCAGCGGGCGCTTGGCGCCGAACGCCTTGGCGGCCTCGGCGGCTTCCGCCACGACGTCCGAGTTCGGCGTCGCGCGGCGGCCGAAACTGCCGCCAGCAAGCATCGTCCTGATCTGCACGTTCTCGGGTCTGAGGCCCAGGATCTGCGCGGCGACGGTCTGGTCTATGGTTTGCATCTGCGAGCCGGCCTCGATCACACAACCCTGGTCGTCGGCCTCGATGACGCAATCGAGCGTCTCCATCGGCGCGTGCGCCAGATAGGGGAACACATACTCGGCCTCGATCGACTTTAGCCCGTCTCCCGTCGTCGCCGTCGTGCCGCGCTGGGCGACGGTGCGTCCCGGCGTTGCCGCGGCTTTCTGGATCGCGTCCCGAATCTCAGCCGTGGAACGCATCTCGGCGGCGCTGTCGTCCCATTCGATCACGAGCGCGTCGCGGGCCGTTTTCGCCGCCCAGAAACCTTCTGCATAGACGGCGACGCCCTGCGGAATCTGTTTTATGTCGACGACCCCTTTGACCTTGCGCGCCGCCGCGTCGTCAACCGATTTCACTCTTCCGCCGAACCGCGGCGAACGCGCGATCAGCACCGTCAGCATGCCGGGTCGATAGAGGTCGATGGTGAACGCGGCGCGACCGGTTGACTTGTCGACACTGTCGAGCTTCGTCAGCGTTTTGCCGATCAGACGGAACTGATCGGGCGATTTCAGTTTCGGATCGGCCGGCGGCGAGAGCTTGGCGGCGGCATCCGCGAAATCGCCGAACGTCGCCGTTTTGCCGGAGGCGGCATGGCGGATGATACCGTTCTCGATTTGGATGTCGCCGGCGGCGACTTTCCATGATTGTGCCGCCGCCTCGACGAGCATCGCGCGCGCCGCGGCGCCGGCTTTGCGCATCTGTTCATAGGAGTTGGCCATGGCCGTCGAGCCGCCGGTGCCCTGCATGCCGAACGCCAGGTTCTTGTAGAGTTCGACGTTAGCCGGTGCGGAGGTCGCCCGCATCTGGCTCCAGTCCGCATCGAGTTCCTCAGCGACCAGTGTCGCGAGGCCCGTGTACGGTCCCTGGCCGAATTCGATGTGCTTGACCAATACGGTCACGGTGCTGTCGGGCGCGATGCGCACGAA
>JBKBNR010000098.1:6656-9420 GCA_046295315.1 Hyphomicrobiaceae bacterium | reverse complement strand
CTCGCCGAAATGGCCGAAGAAGGCCTGCTGACCGACGCCAAGAAGGCCATCCGCAAGCCGGGCCACCTGCCGCCCGTCGCGGTCATCGAAGTGAAAGGACGCGACGAGGACGGCGATCTGGTCGCCGAGCCGGTGGTGTGGGACGACGCGGAAGGCAAGCGGCCGGAAATCCTGCTGCTCGCCCGCCACCGCGCCGACGCCGAGGACACCGCCGACATCGGTATTGGCGATCGCGTGCTGGCGCGCATCACGGCGCTCGACGACGCCGACGTCGACGGCTTCCAGTTCGAAGCCGAAGCGATCCGCAAGCTGCCGCGCGATCGCCGCCGCCTGCTCGGCATCTTCCGCGCCCATCCACGCCCCGCCGGCGGCACCATCGAGCCGATCGACCGCAAGGCGCTGCGCTCGTGGAGCATCCAGAAGTCGGACCAGGGCGAGGCGACCGACGGCGATCTGGTGCGTTTCGATCTCGCGAAAAAGGGGCGCTTCGCGACACCGCAGGCGCGCATTCTCGAGGTGCTCGGCAATCCCGACGATCAGCGCCAGATTTCCTTGATCGCCATCCACGCGCACGGCCTTTCCGACAGCTTTCCGGAAAGCGTGATGATGGAAGCCGAAAGCTTGCCCGCGCCGAAGCTGCACGGCCGCGAGGATCTGCGTCACCTGCCGCTGCTGACCATCGATCCGGCCGACGCGCGCGACCATGACGACGCCGTCTATGCCGAGCGCGACACGACGCCCGGCAACGAGGGTGGGTTCGTCGTCTACGTCGCCATTGCCGACGTGGCGCATTACGTCCGCCCTGCGAGCCGGCTCGACCGCGAGGCGCGGCTGCGCGGCAACTCGGTCTACTTCCCCGACCGCGTCGTGCCGATGCTGCCCGAGCGCATCTCGAACGACCTATGCTCGCTGCGCGAAGGCGAGGACCGCGCATGCCTCGTCGCGCGCATGGTGTTCGACAAGCGCGGCGAGAAGCAGTCGCAGACGTTCATGCGCGCCATGATGCGCTCGGCGGTGAAGCTGGCTTATGAGGAAGCGCAAGCCGCCTTCGACGGCAGCCCGGGTGAGAAGGCCGCTCCGTTGATGGACGGCGCGCTGCGGCCGCTGTGGGACGCGTATCAGTTGCTCGCCAAGGCGCGCGACAAACGCGGACCGCTGGAACTCGACCTGCCGGAAAAGAAGATCAAGCTCGACGCCGAGGGCCGCGTTGCTTGCGTCGTGATCCCTGAGCGTCTCGACGCGCATCGGTTGATCGAAGAAATGATGATCCAGGCCAACGTCGCTGCGGCCGAGGCACTCGAGGCGCGCCAGGCGCCCGTCGTTTATCGCGCCCACGCCGCACCGTCGAAAGAGAAGCTCAAAAGCCTGCGCGAGTTCCTCGAAACGCTCGAACTGAAGCTGCCCGGCGACGGCAACCTGAAACCTTCCGATTTCAACCGCGTGCTCGCCGCGGCGACGCATCTGCCGGTGCCGGAGCTGGTCAACGAGGTCGTGCTGCGGTCGCAGGCGCAAGCGGAATATACGATCGAGAACTACGGCCACTTCGGTTTGAACCTGCGTCGCTACGCGCATTTCACCTCACCCATCCGCCGTTACGCCGACCTGCTTGTGCATCGCGCGCTCATCAAGGCGCTCGGCCTCGGCGACGGCGGACTGTCGGAGGAAGAAACGCCGCGTCTCGCGGAGACGGCGAAGCTGATCTCCGAAGCGGAACGCCGCGCCATGGCGGCCGAGCGCGAAACCGTCGACCGGCTGATCGCGGCGCATCTTTCCGACAAGATCGGCGCCTCGTTCGCGGGCCGCATCGCCGGCGTCACGCGGTCGGGGCTGTTCGTCAAGCTGGACGACACCGGCGCCGACGGATTCGTGCCGGTGTCGAGCCTCGGCGGCGAATTCTTCCATCACGTCGAAGAGGCGCACGCGCTCGTCGGCTCGCGCTCGGGCGGCGCGTTCAGGCTCGGCATGACCGTCGAGGTGCGACTGGTCGAGGCCATTGCGTCCGCGGGTGCGCTGCGCTTCGAGATGCTGAGCGATCCGGAAAAAGGCGCGCTGTCGCCGGTCAAGGGCGGCAAGCGTTTGAACATGCGCCGTGCGCGGTCGCCGCACGGACGGCGGCGTTGAACGCCGGGATCACGCTCGTGCGGGATACGGGACGCGGAGCTGCATTCCGGTCGTGACCGACGAGCCTGAAAGCATCCGCGTCGATTTCGCGTCTTGACGTTTGGCGCGCGTCGCGCAACCTGAGCGGCATGATCGAGCACCAGACATCCACACCGGCCGTCCCGTCCGAGCCGCCGCGCGATACCGTCAACGCCATGCTGCGCGGTGCGGCAAACCGCTGCCCGGCTTGCGGGCGCGGCGAGATATTCGACGGCTTCCTCACGGTCCGTGACACTTGCGGCTCGTGCGGCGAAGAGTTGCATCATCATCGAGCCGATGACGCACCGCCGTACTTCACCATGCTGGTCACGGGGCACATCATCGTCGGCCTCTTGATGACCGTCGAGACGCTCTATGCGCCGCCGATGTGGCTGCATGCCCTGATCTGGGGCCCGATGGTCGTGATCATGAGCTTGCTGCTGCTGCCGCGCATCAAAGGCGCGCTGATCGGCCTGCAGTGGGCGCTGCGGATGCATGGCTTCGGCGGCGTCGAGGATACGGTCGAACCCGAGCCACAGGCCCCCGCGCCGCAGGGCTGATACGACCAACACCGCACGAGCCGAGGTCGTCCCTATGCCGGACGCGCGCCCACCCGTCGACCGGC
>JBKBNR010000098.1:0-6646 GCA_046295315.1 Hyphomicrobiaceae bacterium | reverse complement strand
GCCGCGGGCGAGGCACAGGTGAAAAGTGCGCGACGCCTCGTACCGCGCGACGCCGCGACGCTCATACTCGTCGACCGCTCCGCTGGTGAACCGCGCGTGTTGATGGGCCGCCGCCGCGCCACACAAGTCTTCCTGCCGAACAAGTTCGTCTTTCCCGGCGGCCGCGTCGACCGCTGCGATCGCACCGCGCCCTGCGGCGACGATCTCGACGAGGACGAGGCGCGGCTGTTGCTCGCTGGCATGAAGGGCCGCGCCAGCCTTTCGCGTGCCCGCGCGCTGGCGCTCGCCGCTATTCGAGAGACCTTCGAGGAAACCGGCCTCGTCGTCGGCTGCGCACCGCAATCGTCGCAACCGAGACCGGCCCGCATGACGCCGGAGTGGCAGGCGTTCCTTGCGACGGGCCGCATTCCAGCGGTCGGAGCACTCCGCTACTTCGCCCGCGCGATCACGCCGCCGTCACGCCCGCGCCGCTACGACACTCGCTTTTTCATCGCCGATGCCAGCGCAATCACGGCCCGTCGTCAGGCTATCGACGACGAGCTTCGCGATACCGGCTGGTTTACGCTTGGCGAAATCCGCGGGCTGGACCTGCCGAACATCACCCGCGCCATCGTCGAGGATCTGGCGTTTGCCCTCGCGGGTGAGGCAGCCTCTCATCGCAGCGCGCGCCAGATACCGTTTTACGCTTTTCGCAACGGGTCGTTCCGCCGCGATCTGATCGCATGACGCATGCTTGACAGTGAGCGAGCCCAGAGTATGGTGCGGCCTCCGAATTCAGACCAACACGTCGAAGGCGATCATGGCAAAGCCCGTCGTTCAAAAAATCAAGCTGCTCTCGTCGGCCGGTACCGGCTTCTTCTATGTGACGAAGAAGAACCCCCGCAACACCACCGAGAAGCTGGCATTCAAGAAGTACGATCCCGTCGTGCGCAAGCATGTCGAGTTCAAGGAAACCAAGATCAAATGATCTTGCGGGCGCTACAGCGCCCGGCCCTGGCGATCAGCGGCGCTGCAACTGCGCGCGACCGACAAACATGCTCGGCCACGAGTGCCGCGATTTTCATTGGCCGTCAGCGCAGCGTTAGATGCGCAGCGGTCTGTCGGTCTGCGTCGCCAAAATTGAGCTCACATTTTGCAAATTATTGGGCCGCGCGCAAAGCGAGCCAGGGGCGGGGGTCGGCCAGGAGCACTCGTCAGGTCTCGGCAGCGGGGTACGATCCGAGTCGACAATTGCTCCTGGCCATCCCAGACGGACAGCCAAAGAGGGCGTTGGCGTTCCGCAGGGTCCGCGCGTCCGGCTCAGAATGCAGCCCAGTTGAGGAGGCTCTCCAGCTGCTGGCTTCGCCGACCGCTATTCCCGCGCCGCCAGGAGATGCGGCGAACCTGACGAGCGGGAACTTTTTCGACCTTAGTGACTAACGACGACAAATTCACGGCAGCCAATTCGTCGTGGAAGCCACAGTCAAGCCGATCTCACGTCGCAGCCTAAAAGAACGGCCGGTCATGTGCAAGACGGAGGCTGATACTCCGACGTCGACGGGGCTGGCATATCCGCACCGTCGATGGGCCGATCGCGCTGCACCGATTCCGACCATCCCGGCATGGACCTGACCTGAGCCGTGTGAAGAAACACCAATCAGAATAACAGTCTGTTACGCCAGAGCGCCATGCGCTTGCAAATCATGCAGTGCGACAAACTGCTCCGAACGGTCTGCGTCAAACGGACGCGATCAGGTTAGCTGATCGGACCGATTTAAATTTCCAATGGCACACCCCTTGGACTTTGTGCAACCCGCCGCGTCAAGCTGCGGCGTTCACCCGGTTACGCCCGGTGCGCTTGGCCGAGTAAAGGGCCTGATCGGCCCGCTTGAACACCGTTTGCGGTGTGTCGTCAGAGTGCTCAAGGGTCGCGATGCCGACGCTCGTCGTGACGCGAATGGCGAGGTCAGCCGACAAGCGGAACGGTTCCGCCGCGATGTTGGCGCGCAGCCGCTCGCCGACCTGATAGGCGCGCGAAATCTCCGTATCCGGCATGATGATGACGAACTCCTCACCGCCCAGCCGGCAAGCCAGATCAATGCCGCGCGTATTGCGCTTCAGGCGTGCTGCGAATTCGCGCAGAACTTCGTCGCCCGCATCGTGACCATACGTGTCGTTGACCTTCTTGAAGAAGTCGATATCGGCGACGAGCATCGACAGGTGCCGGCCCGAGCGAAGCGACTCGCGCACCAGCGTCTCCAGATGGCTCTCCATGTAGCGGCGATTGTGCAGTCCGGTCAGCGCATCGGTAATCGCCTGCTCCACCGTCTCCTCGATGCGGTTGCGCAGGTAATCCGAATGGCGCTTGCGCTTGATCTGCGTGCGCACCCGCGCCAGCAGTTCGTGCTTGTCGATCGGCCGGATGAGGTAGTCGTTGACGCCCATGTCGAGGCCGCGCAGCAGGCGCGATTCCTCGCCCGGCTCGACCAGGATGATGATCGGCAGATGGCGCGTGCGGTCGAGCGAGCGCAATTGCGAGCAGAGCCTCAAGCCGTCCGAACGCGTCAAGCTGAGCGAAATGATCGCCAGATCGAAATCGTACTCGGCGAGCGTCATCAGGGCGCGATTGGGGTCCTGCTCGATGAACGTATCGTGCAGCTTGGCCATCGCCTCGAGCAGGCGGGCGCCGGACCGGGGATGATCCTCGACCACGAGGACGCGGCCCGAACGGCCCGACAGCGCCTTTTCCAGCGCGTCGTTATCGGCGACGCCGAGCTGGCGGCTGGTCGAGGCGCGCATCAGCATTTCATCGTTCAAGGTCTTGAGGCGGGCGAGGTTTTTCACCCGCGTGACAAGCGCGATGTCGTCGACCGGCTTGGTCAGGAAGTCGTCGGCGCCGTTCTCAAGACCCTGGATCTTGTCCGACGGCTGGTCGAGCGCGGTCACCATGATGACCGGGATATGATGCGTCTTGGGATCAGCCTTGATGCGGCGGCAGCACTCGAAGCCGTCCATGCCGGGCATCATGACGTCGAGCAGAACCACATCGATGCGCTCGCGGGCGCAGATGTCGAGCGCGTCGCGACCGCTGAAGGCCGTGACCACCTCGAAATACTCCGCTGCCAGACGTGCTTCCAGCAGCTTCACGTTGGCCAGGATATCGTCGACGACGAGTACGCGGGCAGTCATGAGTTACGCCTTACACATCGCTAGCAGGTTCGGGCCCGGCCGGTGCCGCACCTTCCCCGCAGAGAACAATCGAACAGTCACGCATCCCCGAGGAAACGGCGCACCGTTTCGAGAAACGTAACGACAGAGATCGGCTTGGAGATGTAGGCTTCGCAACCGCCCGAACGGATGCGTTCCTCATCTCCCTTCATGGCGAAGGCGGTGACCGCGATCACGGGGATGGATCGAAGCTGGTCATCTTCTTTCAACCACTTGGTGACTTGCAGCCCCGACACTTCGGGAAGCTGGATATCCATGAGAATGAGATCGGGCTGATGCGCGCGCGCCAGCTCCAGCACATCGAGGCCGTTGCGCGTCTGCACCGTGCGATAGCCGTTGACGTCCAGAAGGTCGTGGAAGAGCTTCATGTTGAGCTCGTTGTCCTCGACAATCAGCACGGTCTTGGCTATCCGCCTCGTGGCGCGAAAGCTCTGCTCGGCCGCCATAATGGTCTCTTGATAGGTCATCTATTGCGAGAACCTGCCCGACGCTTCATCGCTGTTGTGCACCGATTCTGCGGTCTCAACTCGCGCACACTTTGCAGCTTCAGCCGTAACCAACAGTTTAAGCTCGCGAAGAATTCCGCCCAAATCCCTTGAAAGTCGCATGATGAACGCCGCCAAAACTCCGAGCCTCGACGACGCCGAGATGCTGGCCATCCGCGCGCTCGGATTTCTCGCCCGTGATGCCGACCGGCTGGGCCGCTTCCTGACCTTGACCGGCATTGGACCGTCGGAGCTCAGAGCGAGAGCCGGCGAACCGGGCCTGCTCACGGCGGTACTCGAACATCTGCTGTCGGATGAGACGTTGCTGCTGGTCTTCGCTACCGAGGACGCCGTGCCGCCGGCGGCGATCGCGGCGGCGCACGGTGCACTGGCGGACCCCGCCGGTACGGCGCGACGGCGCTGAGTGGCCAGCCACATCATGAGCGGCAGCGCACCCTCGTTTCTCGACGACACTTCGCCAGCATCAGCTTGTATCGGCATCGATCTCGGCGGCACCAAGATCGAGGGGATCGTGCTGACGCCCGACGGCCGGACCATCGCCAAGAGACGGATCGCCACCCCGCGCGACGACTATTCAGCGACGATTGCCGCCATCGCCGGGCTCGTCGACGCCCTCCACGGCGATGCCGGCAGCGGCATGGCCATGCCGGTCGGCCTCGCCATGCCCGGCTCGATCGCGCCTTCGACGGGCCTCGTGCAGAACGCCAACTCCACCTGGCTCAACGATCGG
This sequence comes from Hyphomicrobiaceae bacterium, assembly GCA_046295315.1. Lineage (GTDB taxonomy): Bacteria > Pseudomonadota > Alphaproteobacteria > Rhizobiales > Hyphomicrobiaceae > JAEUMD01. The sequence goes on along the minus strand of JBKBNR010000098.1, from coordinate 2,203 downwards.
CCGTTCGCCACCGATCTGGCCGCAGTGCTTCCCGGCGGCGTGCGCCTCGCCAACGACGCCAATTGTTTTGCGCTGTCGGAAGCCGAGGACGGCGCGGCGGCGGGAGCCCACACGGTGTTCGGCGTGATACTCGGAACCGGGTGCGGCGGCGGCATCGTCATCGGCGGCAGTTTGGTCGACGGGCCGCGCGGCACCGGTGGCGAATGGGGACACAACCCACTGCCCTGGCCGGCGCCCGATGAACTGGCCGTGCCGCCGTGCTGGTGCGGACGAACTGGCTGCATGGAAACATGGGTTTCCGGGCCGGCACTCGCCCTCGATCACCAGCGCGTCACGGGTGAAGCATTATCGGGTGAAGCTATCGTCGCGCGAGCGGCGTCGGGCGACCGAAATGCCACCGCGACGCTCCATCGCCACGCCTCTCGGCTGGCGCGCGGCCTTGCTCACGTCGTCAACCTGCTCGACCCCGAAGTCATCGTGCTCGGCGGCGGTCTATCGGGGCTCGCGCATCTTTATGACGCCCTGCCGCGTCTCGCCGCGCCCTACATCTTCGCGGCCGACCGGCGCATCGACGTGCGCAAGCCGCGCTTCGGTGACGCCAGCGGCGCCCGTGGCGCAGCACGGCTGTGGCGCCAGCAACCACAGCGATGAGGAGCGACCCGCGCACGTCAACCCTTGCAGTCGCTCGCCGGCAAGTAAACGAGATCGCTCAATTCGCCGCGCACCGCGAACTCGCCGTAGTCGATGACGAGTTTGCTCGACACACCGTTCTCGAAAAGACGAAACGCCAATTCGTATGAGGGCACCTCGTCCTTGGTCGTCACGTTCGGATCGAAATACGCGATCGAGACGGGCCACGAGCGCAGGGCCGCAAGCGAGTCTCGATTGCGCAGCTTCGGCGGCACGTCGGCGGTGATGCCGACCGATGGCTTGCCGATCATGGCGCTGGTTGCATAAACCTTGGCGCCCTTCTCCGAACCGTCGTAGAGATTGGCCACGAACTGGCGTGATCCCGACCGCGCCGCAGCGATCAAGTCCTCCGAATGGCGCATCGGAAAATGCGCCGCGGGCGCCACCGTGACGACGCGCGCTTCCGGTTTGCTGAGCTTGACCGAGATGCCCTTCGATCCCGCCGCCTCGCGCGCATCGCCGCTGGTCTGATCGACAAGCTCGGAATCGCGCCGCTGCGTGGAATTGAATCGCAGCACCTTGGTCGCCACGTCCTCGAAGCTCGACGAACTCAAATCGTTGACATGCTCGCTGCCGTCCTGATTGGTCATGCGCGTCACGAAGCGCATGTTCTGCGTGTAGCCCTCGCAGCGGCTGCCCTGCAGTTCGTAGACCATGCGGCCCGCGATTTCGACGACGCCGGAACCCGATGCGGCGCGCTCCAGCGCAATATCGTAGACGGCGCGATGCGGGGCGAAAGACACCGGCCGCTCGGACAGTTGCTCGGGCGACTTCGCCGCCGCATGGGATACGGTAACGGCCGCGAGCAACAACAGCACAGCGGCGCGCGCGGCGCTGCAAGCTAAGTGCCGCTCGAAACAGCGCTCATGGTCGGGCAATCGTTGCATCCTGTCGGCTCCCGGACGCCCCTGCCGGCAGCCTCGATTGGGCCGAAGTCCGAGCCTGGGCGGCGATTTCAAGTCCGGCTGTAACTTAGGCAATCCGCACCCGCTTTGAAAGGCCACGCCGGCGGAGTTGGCCGCAGTGCGGTGCGCCGGTAGACCGGGGCGGCGCAAGGCCGCTATAAACGCGCGCTGAAACAACGAACACCCGAGGTACGATCATGAGCGAAACCGAGAAGCGCCTTGCAGACCTTGGCCTCACTCTGCCCGACGCGCCGGCTCCGGTCGCCAACTATGTGCCCTACCACATCGCTGGCGACCTCTTGTTCATATCCGGCCAAATCTCGAAGGCCCCCGATGGCTCGATCATCACCGGTCGTCTCGGCGATGGATTGTCGATCGAGGACGGGCAGAAAGCCGCCCGTTCTTGCGCGCTCAACATCCTGGCGCAGGCGAAGGCCGCTCTCGGCTCGCTCGACCGCGTCGCACAGGTGCTGCGCCTCAACGGTTTCGTCGCCTCGACGCCGGACAGCGGCGACCAGCCGAAAGTGGTCAACGGCGCCTCCGACCTGATGGTCGAGGTGTTCGGCGATGCCGGACGCCATACCCGTGTCGCCGTCGGCGTCGCGGCG
>JBKBNR010000097.1:0-9434 GCA_046295315.1 Hyphomicrobiaceae bacterium | reverse complement strand
TCGTGCGACCCCCCGCGACTCGCTGGCGCAGGAGCACTCGGAGGTGTTTCGATCCACGCCCGCGTGAGAGCGGGCGACTGCGATCGTCTAACACGATGTCAAAGAACGAGAAATACCGCTGTTTGCGCGAACCCTGTGCGAAGGCCTCCGCAGGTCGGCGCGGTCACGCCGTCGCGCGTCGCAAGCGCTTGTAACTCGACGGAATTTCGCGGGTGCGAACCTTCCGGTGATTCGTCGGACGCTCGTGGTTCGCAACCGGCCGCGTCACATCAACAGCGGGCCGTCCAAATCGAGAGCCGGCTTGGCACCTACGTGCTCGACGCGGGGCTTCCAGTTGGCGCCGAGCTGATAGAAGCGAAGACTGTCCGCGTCGGGATTGATTTCCTTCAGCAACCTGGCGCGCAGCTTGACCCACTGAGCGGGGTCGACCTCGCATTCGAAAACCGAATACTGGACCCGCTGACCGTAGTCGCGGCACGCGCGGGCGACGCGGCGCAGGCGACGCTTGCCGCCGTCGGTGTCTGTCGATACGTCGTAGGTGATCAAAACCATCATGGCCGCGCTACTTCCAAATGAACGGCGGATAGGCATCGAGATCGCCGCGCAGATGGCGCGCCAGCAATTGTGCCTGGCAGAAGAACAACAGACCCAAAGTCACCTTCTCACCGAGGAAGGCGTGCATGATCTCGTCTCGCTTGCGTTCCTGGTAGGCCGTCACCACTGTCCTGCGGCCGTTATCGGTGAGGAATGTCGCGCCGCTGTCCAGACGGCGGAACTCAGCCTCGCCGAGTTGACGGCGATTGATCAGTGACAGCGCCAACCTGTCGGCGAAGAAGGGCCGGAATTCCTCGACGATATCGAGTGCGAGAGACGGGCGCCCCGGCCTGTCGGCGTGGAGATACCCGACGGCGGGATCGAGACCGTTGGCTTCGAGCGCGCCGCGTATGTCGGCGGTCAACAGGACGTATATGAACGACAGCAGAGCGTTGATGGGATCGGCCGGAGGCCGACGGCTGCGGCCGGCGAACGAGAAAAGCGGCTTTTCGCCCCGGACAAGGTGATCGAAAACGGAAAAGTAGGTCTGGCCGGCTTCCCCTTCAGCGCCGCGCAACTGCTCGATGTCGAGCGGCAATTCTAGGCGTCGGACGATGAGGCGGAGTCGGTCCGAAGCCGCAGAAACTTTGGAACGGGCCTCGTCCGGCATCGCTTCACCGTGATCACGCAAGGCGCGTTCGAGGACGGCGCGCTGGTTGAGCAGCTTTCCGGCGAGGATCGACTTGACGATGCCGGCTTGTCGTTCCGGATTGTCGGCCCAACGGTATTGCGTGCGTCGGAGCAGGACGTTGCCCGACACTGGGCCCTCGACGCGAGCCAGGAAGCGCCCATTCTCGGTCAGGTGGGTGATGCGTATGCCGGCTTCGGCCGCGGCGCCCATAAGAGGAGCGCTCACGGCAACTTGGCCGAAGCCGACGATCGCACCGATCGTGTGCATGGGCACTCGGCCCCGTTCGACACCGTCCGCGGCAACGACCACGTTCTCGCCATCCTTGCTGACCCAGGCGCCCTGCGTCGTGACGTACAGTGTGTTGAGATGTCGGCGAATGGGCTACTCCATCGAGATCTGGCGTGAGAGCCAAGCCGATACGGGCTCGGGTCGCTCGATGCGGCGGGGCTGACACAACTCGACCAGCGAGCAGTTGGAGCATTTTCGCTTCTCGTAGCGGGGCGTCGGCGTTTTGCCCGCAGCGATCATGCCACGCGCGGCCGTGGCGACGTCGCGGGTGAGTTGACGCAACGCTTCATCGAAAGTCACGGGCAGGCGCCGCCTCGTCTCGCCGTAGAACAACGCGCCGTGAGCGATCGCTACTTCGAACATCTCCTCCAGCGCCATGGCCTGAGCGCACAGTTGAACATCGTCGGCGCGATGCGCTTTCGGCTTGCCGCGTTTGTACTCGACAGGAAAAGGCCTCCAGCTGTCATCGGTAGCGCGATGCATCTCGACGAGATCCGCAATGCCCGCGACACCCAACCGCCGTGATACGACCGGCATCGACGACACGACGCGAATGCCGCGGCGCATCTCGGTGCCGATCTCGGACGTCGCCTCGTGCAGCACGCGCCCCTCGGCGGTGAAGCGGTTCTCCGACCAAGCCTGCTCGATGTGAATCAGAGCACACTGACGCGGACAGTAGAGATAGTGTTGCAGCACCGAGAGCGCGACGAGGTCGTCGTCGCCGCCTGGGGACACGCTCATGGAGAGATCCACTCCTCGACGACGACGTTATCTGGCATCGATGCGGCGTCGAGACGGATGTCGTAGTTGGAATAGCTGCGTGCCGGTGGCCAATTGTCGCTGCGCTGGTCGCCGACTGGGACGGAAGCCCCGTCGTGGACGCGATGCACGCTGATACGGTCGAACAGCTTGTGGGCCGGCGCGTTGCCGAGATCGCTGGCGTGCTTGAATGCGATGCAGCGGCGGGCCGTCATCTCCCCTCGCGCTGCCGAGCGGTCGAGTTCGTACATGCCGTTGAGAGCTTCCTTGAGCAGTTCGAGGTCGGCCATGGAAAACCCGGTTCGCTGCGCGAGCTTGGCATTGACGAAGCCGTGAACGCGATAGAGTCCGTAGGGGACGATGTGCTTGCGACCCATGGTGCGGTTGTCGCCGCGCTTGTCGTCGTCGGCGCCTTCACCGCGCTTTTTCTTCTCCGCCTCGTTGGTGGCGGCCATGCGCGTGATCGAGATTTCGAGCGGCATGATCCGCTCGACGGAGCGGCCGAATGTGAATTGCAGCGGGCCGCGCACCTGGCCGCAGTTGATACCGGTGCTCATGACGGCGCCGAAGGCGCGTACGTCGAAAAAGTTGGCACACATCCAGGCCGTGAGCTTGCGGGCTTCGTCATCGTTGTTCGGCGACAACTTCGAGGCCTTCGCAACCTTCTCGTCATTGCGGACGACGGCGTAGGCCTTGCGGTGCTGGTCGTTGAGAATGGCGTTCTCGGTCACGTAGATCGGCTGCCCTTTCTCGGCGACGTAGTTGCGGATCTTGCGCTTGATCGACACGTCTGAGACGAGGCCCTGGCTGGTCTCGGGGTCCATACGCGGCAGGTTGCCGGCATCAGGATCGCCATTGGGATTGCCGTTCGAGACGTCGAAGAACAGTACGAAGTCGTAGCGGTTGGTGATCTCGGTCATAGCTCGGTGTCCTCGGTGTCGTTGGTATCGGTCGACTTGTCATCACTCTTGGTGTAGAGCGCCTGCCGCTGGTGATAGTAGCCGACGAAGAAACGGCCCTGGCTTTCGAGCTGCATTGCGGTCGGGAAGGGCATCTCGCCGTCGAACTGTGCGAGGATTTGCGCGACGGCCTTGGCTGCCTTGATGCCGGCGCCTCGCTTGTTGCCGTCGGCCTTGGCGAGTGCTGACGCATTGTGCTCGTAGCCGCGCATCAGCATCGGGAATACCCGGCGCGGGGTCGCTGATGCCGCGCCGATGAACTTGTCCTTTATCGTGGCGTTGCGGTCTGCCACGCTGCGTTCGGCATACTCGTAGACCGCGAACAAGCGGCCAAGATTATAGGCTTCGTCTCGGCTTTCTGTGTCGAGTGCCACGGGAAAGTCCTCCCTTCCGAAATTGCGGGTCATGAAGGCTCGGCAAAGCCCCGCGCGCGCGGCGTTGATCTGCTTGTCGGCTCGGATGCGGCCGACGATGGCGGCGAACAGGGTTTGCGGGTAGGGGCTGCCGGTGAGGATGGCGCGGGCGAACTCACCGCCGAGCCGCTGGGGGATGTTCTTCTGCTTGCCCTGCACCGCGGTCTCGAACAAAAAGGCGTAGACCTTCTTGTCGGGTCTTTTGTCGTCGGGCGGCTCGATGCGAATATCCTGCTTGAAGCGGGCGATGTTGTCCGCGAGATGACCCCAGGTGTCGATCAGCCAGAACCGCACGGCGATACGGCCCGCGTTCGGCGACAGGCCGAGCACATGCAGGCGTGTGTCGGCGTCGAGCTTCGACATGTCGGGGGCGCGCCGTTGATGGCGCACGTCTTCGGCCTGCGCGCCCATCACGGCCGTGTCGAAGGCATCGGCATCGTGATCTTCGTCGGCCAAACCATCGTCGTCGCCGGTCTCGTCGCCGTCGTCGTCGAGGGTGGTCGTGCCGGTCGCAACGGGCGCGGCGTCATCCGTGATCTGGTCGCGCAACGCCTCCTCGGCCGCAATCGCGGCAGCGTCCGATTTGTCGTCGGCCCAGAAGACGACGGACGTCTCGCCGAGGGGAAACATGCGGCCGTTGTCGCGGTCGAGCAGCCAGTTCAGCGCCGCCCCATATTTGAATGCGGCGTCTTCGGAGACGGGAGCGGCCGCGGCTTTGTCCTGCTCGAAGCTGACGAAAGCATCGGCATTGTATGAGACGAGCGCGGCACCGGAGCTTTGCGCGCCGGCCACCCGGAATTGCGGGTGTCGCGTGACGAACGGCTTCATCTCGCCAGACACGAGGCAGTGGCGCCGTTGCGCCGCCGAAACGACGACGGCTCGGGCGAGTGTTCGCGCCGCCGGCATTTGATCGATGCGGACGTGCTGTCCTGAGATGGCAAATGCGATATTTCGATCGAGCGCGTCCGATGGGAACCCTCGCTCACTCCAGTGTTCGGGATGCCAGACATCCAGAAAGCGCAAAAGCGCAAGCAACGCGGGCTCGGTGCTTCCGGAAAGGAGTTCCCGATGTGCGGCAACGAATGCGTCGTGATCTTCGCGCGATTTTTTGCTGATTTCGGGAGTGCGAACGACCTTGGCCTCACCTTTGGCTTTCTCGGCGGCGACGCCGAACACGTAACTCGACTTGTCCCAGAATACGAAGCTGCGCCGACCCGACGTGCGACCACCGAACGACAGATCTTCCCACGGACTGGCGCCCTTTTCGGGTTTGGGATTGTATGCCGTACCGGGCATCATCAGTTTGCCGGCGCGACGGCGCCCCTCTGCCGCCGATCTGGGCGTCAGACCGATCACGCGTCCGTCGAAGTCGATTTCGAGTATGAAGTCGATCTCGACCGGCTTCAGCCCCGGTGAAGGTACGATCGCCGGCCCATCGCTGCCGCGTCGATCCAGCCGGTCGTAGAATGCGGCCAGCGATTGCAGGATGGTCATTGGACGAGGCCCTCCTGACGGGCCCGGGCGACCTCGATGACGCCGCTCTCCAGGCGGGCGCGAAAGAACATCGGCCGCTTCTCTCGTGCCGAGAAATCGATGTCGTAGTGCATCCAACCGAGATCGCGATCAAGGTCGGGCGCCGGTAGCGTCGAAGCCGGCGCTTCGCCTTCGATCAGCTCGAAGTCGGCGGCGAACTCGCGGCAGCCGAGACAGGGGCGGTGAAAGCACTGGCCGCTCGCCGCTCGGCGCTTGAACATGTCTAGATGCTTGCCGGGATTGTCTTCGGCACCGGCCCGGTTGGTCATCTCGAAGTGCGCCTCGATGACGTAGGCGACATCCCTCAGCGCGATCGTGGCCCGCTGCTGGCGATCATCATCGACGGCGAGTGCTACCCCGTCGACCCTTCCTCTCGACATTGCGGACCGGGCTTTTTGCGCTGAGATCTTCGAGCCCACCTCGTTGCGCCGGAAGGTTTGGAACTTGATCGGCCGTAGAACATGGATGCGATCGATTTCCCAACGGATCGCAGGCTTCCAGTGGATTGCCTCCAGCATGCCGCGCGCCGCCGCCGGCGTCATCACGTCGTAAGAGACGCGCTCGACTTTCATCTCCGGCCGCGTGAAGCAGGCCCAATCGCCCCAAACGTGCAGCTTGATCCCTGACAATGAAAGCACCCCTGTATACAGAGCGAAGTAGGCAGTGAAGTTCTATATTTGTTCTGAGCTCCTGCGCAAGTCAACCGCAGGGTACGCCCTATCCACAGGCAGCCGTCGGTCCGGCATCGCCTTAAAAGATCATGACGCCGCGATAGGTCGGGTCGTCCCAGGCGAGACCGGCTGCAGCCGTATAGAGGTCACGATTGGTCAACCGCACGAACTGCTCGGCATACTTCTCTGCCGCGATCGCGGAAGCCGAGCCGGCCTCGATCAGCCTGTCACGCGCGCGGCGTGGCACCTGGACGATGTGACGCTGCAGGTCGCGCATGATGCCGCCGATCTTGTCGACGTGCGCGATGCGCTCGAGTACGTCGTCGGCGATGCCGGCCAGCGGATCGATCGAAGCGGGAATGATCACCGGCACCATCGTCTGGTCGATCATACGGAACGCGGCTGCAATATCGGCGAAGCCGAAGTTCATTCTCGGCGCGTCTTCGGCGATGGCGCTCATGATGCCGCGGACACCGCGCTCGCCGACCTGAACGTCGTCGAGCGCCGTCCATTTCCCGTCATCGCTGCGGCACCAGAGCAGTTCCTCGAAGTAGGCTTGCACAGCTTCGGGTGACAGCGGGTCGAGGCCGCGTGCGAGCACCCGCGCCGTTGCCTCTGCACTCTGCACAAGTTCGGTGGGTATGCCGCGCCCCTCTTTGGCTTCGGGGTCGAAGATGGTCAGCCGGCCGCCGAGTTGACCCAACTCGCCATTGCGATTGCAACGGCCGGCGGCCTGCACGATCTGGTCGAGCCCGGCGGCCGCCCGCCACACGGCGGCGAACGAGATATCGACACCGGCTTCGATCAAGGATGTCGCAACGAGCTGGACAGGTCGCTTCGCCGCCAGATTTGCACGAATATGTTTCATCGCATGCTGGCGGTGCGCCGCGGTCATTGCTGTCGACAAATGGCAACCGCCTGGGAGGTCCGCTGCTTGCATGAGTGCGAACAACTCACGGGCATGACGCCGATTGTTGACGATGACGAGGCCCTGCGACGTCGCTGAAATCGCTTCGACCAATTCCGAATCCGTGAGTTGCCCGACGCGCTCGGCGCGCACGCGCTGCAATCGCTGGAAAAGGTTGCGATCCGCGCGCACGATCTCGCGGACGGCGCGGCCTTCCGGCATCTCACGCGGCGGAGGAGTCGTTGGTAACGCACTCTGAAATTGGTCCTTCGTCAGCACCGGCTGCGTTGCCGTGCAAATCACCACCGTGCACCCATAACCGCGCACCAGCTCCTTCAATGCGGCGACGCAAGGTCTGAGCAGGTTCAGCGGCAGCGTCTGAGCTTCATCGAGCACGATGACCGAGCGGGCGATGTTGTGCAATTTGCGGCAGCGCTTCGGCGTGTTGGAATACAGGCTCTCGTAGAACTGGACGGCAGTGGTCACGACGATCGGCCGATCCCAATTCTGCGAAGCGAGCCGAAGCCGCTCGCGGCAGTAATTGTCCTCGCTGGCCAGGTGGCGATCGAGCTTGGCGTCGTCGAACGCACTATGGTGCTCCAGAACAGCATCGGCATTGCCAAGCGCCAGCCGAAAGACTTCCGCCGTCTGTTCGATGATCGACGTGAAGGGAATGACGGAGATGACACGATCGAACCGGTTCGGGTGGCGCGCTGCGTGTTCGAGTGCGAATGCCAGGGACGACAGCGTCTTGCCGCCACCTGTCGGTACAGTGAGCGTGAAGAAGCCCGGATCGAGTTTGGCACTCGCGCGGCAGTCGCTCGCCACTTCGGCGCGCAGCTTGGCGAGGTCATCGGCTTCGCCAGATGCACCGAAGCGCTGGATCAGATGCGTGTCGAGCGCAGTCTTCAGCGAGTGGAGCGTCGCCGTGAATGAGCGCTGATCGGGCAAATCATGCGACGCATTGTCGAACCGTTCGCTCACCAATCGATCGGCATCGACGAGTGCCGAGAACAACATCCGAATGAAGAATGCCAGCGCAAAGGCGTCTGTTGATGCCGAGCGCAAGGGCTCGGGGTCGGCTTTCAGTTCCGGCATCGAAAAGAGCGGCTTTAGCGCCATGGCGTCGGAGAGGCGATCGTCGAGCGGCATGATGCCCGAGCCTGCAGCGGCGCCATTCGCCAACCCCGCATGGTGGCCTGCGATCACGAAGGCGAGCATGCGTCCTATGCCGGCACGCGTGGCTCGATGCTGCCGAGTAAAATGCCGGGCAGCGGCGAGAGCCCCTTCGCTTGCATGCGGCAGCGCCTTTTGAAGGCCACGCAAATAGCGCTGCCATTCGGGCTTCGCCTTGCCGAGATCGTGCAGCAGGCCTGCGGCCTCTCCGTACTCTGCGGCACCGAATTTCGCTGCAAACCGGGCGGCGAGCGTTGCAACGTCACGAAGATGATCTTCGAGCGCCTCCCATTCGGCTTCTGGTCCATCGGTCGTGCGCGCGAACAGCTTCATAGCCGGAATCCGGTAGCGATTGACCTGCACGGGAATGACTGCATGTCGGCCATTCGCGGTGCAAGCCCTTTCCCGTTACGCTCGACGTTGGTTCAGGCTCGCGCGCGCCGCGTTCACTTCTGCAACAGGATGTGAGCTGCTGCCGGTTTCACGGACACGAGGTTGAGGTGTCATGGTGAAGCTGGAGGAGTGTCATGGAGAGGCGCAGTTTCAGTCGTGAGTTCAAGGTCGAGGCGGTTCGGCTCGTGCGCGAGCGAGGCGTTTCGGTAGCGCAGGCGTCGCGCGATCTCGACGTGCACGAGAACCTGCTGAGGAAGTGGGTCAAGCAGCTCGCCGACGACCCGCTGGAAGCGTTTCCGGGGCACGGCAGGATGAAGGCGGCCGCGGCCGAGATCGCGCAGCTGCGTCGCGAGGTGCAGAAGCTGAAGGCCGAGCGCGACATCCTAAAAAAAGCCGCGGCCTACTTCGCCAAGGACCAGACGTGATGTTCGCGTTGGTGGCGAAGCACCGGGGGATCTGGCCGCTCAAGACGATCTGCGAGGCGCTCGGTGTCTCGCGTTCCGGCTTCTATAGCTGGCTGTCGCGACCGCCGAGTGATCGGGCGCGGCGTCACGAGGCGATGGTGATCGCAATCCGCGACAGCTTCGTCTCCAGTGACCGAACCTATGGCGCGCGGCGCGTCTGGCGCGACCTCCTGGAGGCCGGCATCGCCTGCGGCCTGCATGCGGTTGAAGGTCTGATGCGGCGCAATGCCTTGCGGGCCAGGCCGAGACGACGCCGATTGCCGGCCGACAACGGCGGGCGGCCGACGACGGAGCTGGCGGCAAATGTCCTTGACCGGCGGTTCGAGGCGCCGGCACCGAACCGGAAATGGGTGGCCGACTTCACCTATATCTGGACGGGGGAAGGATGGCTTTACGTGGCGGTCGTGCTCGATCTCTTCTCGCGCCGGATTGTCGGCTGGTCGATGAGCGCGACGATGACGGCCGAACTCGTCACCAATGCGCTCATGATGGCCGTGTGGCGCCGTGGCCGTCCACGCGAACTGCTGCATCACTCCGATCGCGGCAGCCAATACACGAGCGAGCAATGCCAGCGGCTGATGGCCGAGCATGGCATCCAGTGCTCGCTGTCGCGAGCCGGCAACGTCTGGGACAATGCGGCGATGGA
>JBKBNR010000096.1:0-9435 GCA_046295315.1 Hyphomicrobiaceae bacterium | reverse complement strand
ACGAATCCCGAGACGGAGGAAGTGCTTCTCGAACTCCCGGGCGATAAAGCGGTCTGTGGCGCCGACAAAGTGCAGGACTTCCACAATTTCGCGGTTCGACGCCATCGAACTCTTCGTCGCCGAAATTATGATCGCGGTTGTCGCAGCCCCCACGAGCAGGAGAATTGCGAGACCGCCGAGCGCGAAGGAGCGCGTGACCGTGCGGATTTGCTGCTGCCATTGGCGATGATCGTCCAGGCTTACGCCGGCATGTGCGGAGGCGAGGTTTCGGCGGACTTTTTCGAGATCGGGCGGCGACGTTCGATCTATCTCAACGGCGACGATACGTGGCACCGGCAGCGCCTTCCACGCGTCGGAGCTGCCGAGCCACGGCTCGAGCAGGGCGCCAGACTCGGCCAGCGACAATACGTTGACGGCCGTAATGCCGGGTTCACGGGTGAGCGCCGCGGCGACCGCGGCCAAGGTCTTTTCGGTATCAACGCCGTCGCGCGGTTCGACTTGAACGGAAACTTCGCTCGCCACGTCGCGAAGCCATGCGTCCGCAGACTGGTTCATCATGTACACGGCGCCAGCGGTGAGGCACGCCAGAAAACACATGATCGAGATCACGAGAGTGAGGGAACTGCCCGTCACCGTACCGGCAGGCACGATGGGTGCATTGCCATACGACGCAGACGTGGCCGGCGCGCTCTGCGAGCTGGCCGCGTAGCCGACCTGCGCCTCGCCGATTTCGAAACGAGAGACCGGTTGCGACGCCACCGGCCCCGTGACGACGTCATCGTAGGGGTCGAGTATCGGCGGCGGCGGCACCGCGGCCGAACGGCTCGGCGGCCGGTTAGACGATCCTGACATGGCCCTCGTGCAACTCCAGGCGGGGCGCCTTGAACTGGCGCATCAGTTGATGGTCGTGGGTGGCGATGAGAACCGAGGTCCCAAGCCGGTTGAGTTCGACGAACAGCCGCAACAACCGCCGCGCCATCTGCGGGTCGACGTTGCCGGTCGGCTCGTCCGCGAGCAGCAGTTCCGGTTTACCGATCACGGCCCGCGCGATCGCGGCGCGCTGCTTCTCGCCGCCCGACAACACCGACGGATAGGCGTGCATGCGATGCCCGAGACCGACCCATTGCAGCAGATCCGTGACGTCCTCGCGATAGTCGCCGACGCGGCGGCCGACGACGCGCAGGGGCAGCGCCACGTTTTCCCACGTGGTCAAATGGTCGAGAAGCCGGAAATCCTGGAAGACGATGCCGATACGCCGGCGCAGTTGCGCACGCTTCTGTGTCGAAATCCGGCTGACGTCCTGATTGAACAGGTGGATCTCACCGCTCGTCGGGTGGATCGACATGAACAGCAGGCGCAGCAACGACGTCTTGCCGGCGCCCGAAGGCCCCGTCAGGAAGTGAAACGAGCCGGGCCGCAAATGAAAATTGACCGCGCTCAGGACGTCCGGCCCGGTATCGTAGCGCAGCGCAATGTTGTTCAATCGGATCACGTGCTGATATCGCTATTCGAATTGCTGACGGCCCCGTTACGACACCTTGCGAGCCGCGAATTGAAACTCACCGCTTCCATGGCGCACACCGACCGGGCCCTATGCAGCGCCAAGTCCCCGCCAAGTCCCCGCCAAGGTCCGTGCGTGCCCCGCTGCCGCCCCCATGATCGCCGCGCGCCCGACCATAGCGACCGCAGATGGTGTCCCCGGCGCGGCGTCCCGCCCCCTTCCAGCCCGACGACGCTTCTACGCTCATCGACTACATCGGCCAGGATTGTGGCGCCGTCGTGTAGCACGGACGGCAGGGGAGGTCACCGCCGCAGAAGGACCCCGCAGTCGAGGCCCCAGCCGCAACGATGCCGCACGAGACCGAAAAGCCGACGCCCGAAGCCCGGCGGGGAGGAGGCGGAGCCGAATTTTTTGCGGGTGCAAGCCGGCGCTGGACCGTGGATAATCGGGGCTGAGCCAATTCGGCAGGCTACCGGAGTTTACATGAAGGAGACCGCGATGACTGGAGCCGCACCAGCGGCGGATTTAGCTCCCGCCCGCGACGGGGTCGACGTCATTTTCTCGCCCGAGGTGATTGCCCGGCGCGTCGACGAAGTCGCCAAGGACATCGCCGCGGCGAATCTGGAACCGCTGCTCGTGATCGCGGTGCTCAAGGGCAGCTTCGTGTTCGCCGCCGACTTGATCCGCGCTCTGCACCGGGTCGGCATGAGGCCCGAGGTCGACTTCATGACCCTGTCGAGCTATCGCAAGAACCGCGTTTCGCGAGGCAGCATCGACATTCTGCGCGACGTCGAGATGGATGTTGGCGGCCGCAACGTGCTGATCGTCGACGACGTGCTCGATTCGGGGCGTACACTGGCCTTCGCCAAGGACCTGATCTCGGCGCGCGGCGCGCGGTCGATCAAGACCTGCGTGCTGCTGGCCAAGAACAAGCGACGCGCCGTCGACGTCGAGGCGGACTTCCGCGCCTTCGATTGTCCGGAAACATTCGTCGTGGGCTACGGTATGGATGTGGCGCACCGCTTCCGCGAGCTGCCGTTCGTCGGCCGACTGATCGAGACCTGAGGCGACGATGCTCGGCGCCGACCTGGTTGCACCGTGCCGGCGATCGCCCACGGCGCAGACAGTTCGTTGCGGCGGGACCGTTCGACCGAGACACAAAGGAACGCGCATGGCCCGGATCCTGCTCGCCGACGACGACACGACGTTGCGCGATCTCGCGCAGCGCGCACTGGCCGCCGATGGTCATGTCCTGACGATCGCATCCGATGGATCAGAAGCGGCTCAGCATCTCGCCAGCGGCAGCTTCGACCTGCTTGTGAGCGACGTCGAAATGCCGGGATGCGGCGGGTTCGATCTGGTGCGCGACTTCGCCCCGCGCCACCCGCGGCTGGCGTTCCTGATCGTCTCGGGGTTCGTCGAGCGGCTCAATTCGGAAAACGCCGCACAGTTCGCGCCCCGTGTGCGAACTCTCGCCAAGCCCTTCACCCTGGAGCAACTGCGGGCCGCGGTGGCCAATTCGCTGGGCTGACAGGTCGCTGGGCTTAGAGTGCGACCGGCTCAGAGGCCGCTCTGTCAGCAGGCGCGCCGTTCCGACCAACTCAGCCGAGTTGGCGGCGATGACCGAAGCGGCGCCGCTCGAGCGGCTTGAGGCGGCGGACACGTCGGGCGCCTTGCGGCCAGGAGCGGCGGCAACGGCAGAGCGCCTCGGCTCGTGCGGAAACTGGGCCGCTATCGCTCTGGCGGCCGCACGGCGGGGTCGTGCAGCGGCCGAATATCCCGCCGATGAGCGACAGCAGGCGCTCGAGCTCGGGTTCGCGAATGCCGATCTGGCGCATATGGCGCAGCGTGTTGACCAGATAGTCGAGATTGACGCCGGACCGCCCGCGCGCCCCCGCAATGAGGCGCGCCTGCAGGTGCAGGGGAAGGCGCGGCACATAGCTCGGGTGGGCGCGCTCGACGAGGTAGGCGACCGCCTGCACCGTTGCCGCCTCACGACCGGGGCGCACGTCCAGGCGCGTTTCACGGTACACCCCGTTAACCTGCTCGCGCTCGCGCAGATAACCGAGTGTCGCAGCCGCCTCGGCCGCCGGGACGCGGTAGAGCAGACCGTCGCAAACGCCTCCGCGGTCGAGCCCGAGCACCAGCCCCGGCCGCTCCGGCGAGCCGCGGTGGTGCACGGAGGTGACGCAGAACCGGCGCGAATATCCACTGAGCCGCGCGCGGCAGACTTCGGCGAAGGCGAAACCGGGGCGCCACATCAGCGAACCGTAGGCGAAGACCCAGAGATCGCCCTCGGCGCCGCCGACAATCGCGTCGGGATCTGCAGGCGGGGCTGGGGCGCGCGACATGGCGGGGCACCGTGATGGACGAGGCGAAACCGGGCCTCAGCCCGCGGTCGGCGGCGCCTTGCGGCCGAAATCGGGGGCGGAGGTATCCTGCCCGGCCTGGACGATGCCGCGGCGGATCTCGCGGGCTTCCCCGAACAACTGGAAAAGCTCCTCGCCGTCATCGTAGCGGATGGCGCGCTGCAGGTGGAACAGGTCCTCGGTGAAGCGGCCGAGCATTTCGAGAACGGCGTCCTTGTTGTTGAGGAATACGTCGCGCCACATGGTCGGGTCGGAGGCGGCGATGCGGGTGAAATCGCGAAAGCCACCAGCCGAGAACTTGATCACCTCGCTGTCGGTGACGCGCTCGAGGTGGGCGGCCGTGTTGACGATGTTGAAGGCGATGAGATGCGGCAGGTGGCTGGTGATGGCGAGCACCCGGTCGTGATGTTCCGGCGACATGATCTCGACGTTCGAACCGAGCCCCTGCCAGAATCGCGTCAACCGGTCGACGGCCTCGGCCCGCGCGCCGGGCGTCGGCGTCAGGATGCACCAGCGGCCATCGAACAGCGTCGCGAACCCGGCTTCGGGGCCGGATTGCTCGGTGCCGGCAATGGGGTGGCCGGGTACGAAATCGACGCCGTAGCCGATGTGCGGCACGATGTCGGCGACGACAGCGGCTTTCACCGAGCCGACGTCGGTCAGGATGGTGCCATCGGCCAGTGCCGGAGCGATACGCCGCGCGATGGCGCCATAGGTTCCGACGGGCGAGCAGAGAACGACGAGATCGGCACCCGCGGCGGCCTCGGCCGGGTCCTCGTAGACCTGCGAAACGAGCCCTATGTCGATGGCCTTCGACCGCGTTGCGGCGGTGGCCGACGCGCCGACGATTTCGCCGGCAAGCCCGCCATGACGGCGGCAGGCGTGGGAAATCGATGAGCCGATGAGGCCGAGACCGATCAGGGCGAGGCGGCGGAACATCGGCGTGGCAGGCGCTTCACCCGTGTCGACGCTCATGCCGCTCGCCTCGTCTGGAATGCAGCGAGGGCCGCAACGACGCCGCGGTTTTCAGCTTCCGTGCCGACCGTAAGCCGCAGGCAATCGCCGAGCCCGTAACTGGCCACGCGACGCAGGATGTAGCCCTGCGATTTCAGGAAATCGTCGGCGTCCGCCGCCGTGCGACCGGCGTCGTTAGGAAACCGGATGAGGATGAAGTTGGCGACGCTCGGCGTCACGACCAGACCGAGCCGCGAGATTTCCATTTCCAGCCAGGCGACCCAGCGCTCGTTGTGCTCGATCGCCGCTTCGACGTGCGCCACATCGCCCATCGCCGCCGCCCCCGCCGCAATCGAGGCGCTCGACAAGTTGAACGGCCCACGAATGCGATTGAGCACGTCGGCGACCGCCGGCGGACAATAGGCCCAGCCGATGCGCAGCGCCGCGAGGCCGTAGATCTTGGAGAAGGTGCGCGTCATCACCGTGTTGGCCGTCGTCGCAACGAGTTCGAGACCCGCCTCGTAGTCGTTCCGCCGCACGTATTCCGCGTAAGCGCCGTCGAGCACCAGCAGAATGTCGGAGCGAAGCCCGGCCCGCAGGCGGCGCACCTCGTCGATGCCGATGTAGGTACCGGTCGGGTTGTTCGGGTTGGCGATGAAGACCATGCGCGTCCGCGGCGTGACGCGGGCAAGGATCGCGTCGACGTCGGTCTTGAGGTCGCGCTCGGGCGCGACGACGGGCGTTGCGCCGTTGGTCAGAATGGCGATGCGATAAACCAGGAAACCGTGCTCGGTGTAGATCGCCTCGTCGCCGGGGCCGAGATAGGCGTGTGCCAGCAGGCTCAGCAACTCGTCCGAACCGGAGCCGCAGACGATGCGCGCCGCATCGAGACCGTAGCGGCGAGCGATGGCCTGGCGCAGCACCGTCGCTTGGCCGTCCGGATAGCGCTCCAGCGCCGTCGCCGCCGCGCGGTAGGCTTCGATCGCCAGCGGCGAGGGCCCGAGCGGCGTCTCATTCGACGACAGCTTCACCGGCTTGACGCCGTTCGGCAATTTGCTCTCGCCCGGCACATAGGCTTCGATGTCGAGGATGCCGGGCTTCGGCGTGGGCAGGTTGGCGTTCATGGCGGGGGAGCGGGTCCAGGTTGTCGCGACGTGCGGAGCGGCAGTGATAGACGACTGTGCGGCACAAGCAAAGCGCCGGCCGCCATGCCGGTGCGATCTACCGTCAGTCCGGCCCCAGGGCAGAGCGCGCCGGGGGTAGGTATGACCGCGTCCAAAAACACATTTGAAACGGGCTGATCGGGCGTAACGCCCGCGAATCAGGGTTCTCCAGGGCATGGGTCGGCAAACCTGAGCACACCGGATCCCCATGCAGATTCGAGGCCTGCACCGCATCATATACCGCATATACCGTGGTGCCCGTACCGTGGTGCCCGTCTCTCGTCGCCTATCGAAGCGAAGGAGCGTAGCGACGCAGCGAAGACGAGCGATGAGAGACGGGAGTTCGCCGTTCACTGGCTCCAGGCGCGCCATGATGGGCTCACGCCAGATGCCGCCGCCAGGGCCGTCAGCCAGCCGCGTTCGACACTCTCGCGCTGGAAGAGGCAGCTCGTGCCGACATCGACACGGTCGCACAAGCTGCGCGTGCCGAGCCACGATCCAAAGCTCGTTGCCGCCGTCGAGCGGTTGCGCAAGAAGCATCCGATGTGAGGCAAGGACAAGCCCGCGCCACTCCTGTGGCGAGAGGGCGTCGCGGCGTACGATCCGTCAAAACGCACCAGACCGATCATGTCGATCGCATTGGGGAATTTCGCGGCTCATCGCACCTCTCGATGGGGGACATGATGAGATGAGACGGCACGAAAGTAAGGCACTGCAGGGAGCGACTGGATAGCGTATCGAACCGCATGCCGCATCAGATCCGCACGAGGTCGTCCAGCGGGCCCCATCAGACCGTCGAAACTCCCGCTGACCGACGGCCGCGAACCCCACTGTACATCCCGAGCATCGTCAGGCCCGATGCAAAGAGCAGGCCTGCCCCGTAGATGTAGGCGCGATGCTCCCAAGGCGCCCCGGCCTGCGATGTGGCGGCGTTGCAATCGAGATAGCGGATGCGATCGTTGCGGAGCTGCTCGCAGTCGTCGCGCGCCATCAGGACCGCGCTGCGCGAAAACCGCATGAAGTCCGAAATGCTGATCGTGAAATAGGCAGCCTGCACGATAAAGAGGACTGCCGATATCCAGCCGATCCTGCTCATGACGTCGGCCTCCCCCCGCCTCCGGTAACGAGATGTCGCCCGGAGCCCGAGAGGTCGGATGGCCCCAGGCTCTTGTGGACACCTGGCACCTTATACCATCACAAAAAATCCAACTGGAAGTGGCAACGTCAGTTGTGCTTCCCTCTGCTGGCTGGATGCGCGGCAAGGCCTCATCTGTCACCTGCTGAGTTTCGTCATGGCTCTCGTTCGATGCTCGGAGGGGCACGTCTTCGATGTCTCGCTCAGCGCTTGCCCGACGTGTGGCGAGGCTGTGGCCACCATCCCATCGGGCGAACAGGGCGCCAAGCCGAGAGGCGGGATCGAGGCCAGCGACCAGGAGGCGACCCTGCCGCGCGATCGGGTGGCCCTCGGCAGGGGGCTCTCAGCGTCGTGGCTTCTGCCCGCACTGACGGCCCTGACGCTGGCGGTTTTTGCCCTCCTGCTGCCCGTGCTGTGGCCAGAGCCACCCATACCCGGTTCGTCACGTCGGCCCTTGGAAACGTCCGATCGGCAGGCGAGCGCGCCCGTCAAGCGTCCGTCCGACGAGCGACCATCGAATGCCGTGCCCAACCCCGCGACGTCGGATCGCATACCCGCCAACGGCGAGCCGGTGCCGGATGTAAACGCTGAAAAAGCGCTGGCGGCCCTGCAGCCGCCATTCAAGAAGCCGGTGCCGCCCGCGAGCGACAACGACGGCCCCAACTACGCGGCCTATGCCGCCGAAGTGCTCCACGAACTTTCGCCGCTTTCGCGCGAGCTTCTCGCCACGTCGCGCGGCTACTTCGCCTTCACGCGGAAGGACTACTCAGAGGCGCGGGCATGGCTCAACACGAGGGCTGCGAAGTCGAATCCTGCAGCGATGTATTGGCTCGGCGTCATGACCGAGAGGGGCAACGGGGTGGCGCAAAGCCATGTTGAAGCGCTGCGCCTCATCTCGGCGTCAGCGGCTGCAGGCTTTCAGCCGGCTCAAATGCGCCTCGCGGCAATATATCTGCATGGTGAGTATCCTGGCGTACCGAAGGATCGGGCGCGGGCGAGAGAATTGCTTCTGCCGGTCGCCAAGGAAGTGCTCCCAGCTGCGGCAAAGCTCATCGAAGAGGCTGGACTGACGCCGAAGGACATCGGTGCCACCATGGTCGATTTCGGAAAATTGCTGAACCGCTCGGAAAGCGAAGCCTTCAAGATGGCTTTGGAGCTCCATCGTCAGAACGTCGGCAGCGCGCGCTATTGGGTTGGAAACCTCGCCCTCGCGGGCAACGGCAGCGGGATGTCACGCGACGAGGCCTTAGCGCTGATCCGTGAGGCAGCGAGGATCTATACCTCATACGCGATCGACAAGCTCGCCCGGCTCGCCGCCTACGACGGGTCGGCGAATCTGGTGGAGGCTGCCGTGCTCGGCCACCTCGCCCGCATCAACTCACCGTCCGATGACGAAATCGAAGTCATCGAAAGGACGCTGAAGCCCACTGTGCGAAGTCTTTCCGACGAAAAGTACAGGGACCTCAGAGTGCTGCTGTCGGGTATCGTCGAATTGCCGCATCGCTGGTGAAAGCGGGAGGAGGGAGGGAGGGTGGTGGCAGAGGACGACAGGCATCGGATACTGGCTGCCCCGTTATGGTTCAAACGCTTCAAATTCCAAAGCATTCAGCAGCGTACGTGAGGTCTCATGTTCAAAGTGCATTCCTCGACCAGTCCCGTCCCCTCTCTCGGGCGAGTTACGCTCATCGCGGTCGCGATCGCTATCGCGATCATCGCGCTGCTCAGTTTTGCCTTACCATACGGAACACCCGCTGCCGCCATGCTGCTCGACCACCACAAGCACAGCGTTTTCCCGTACCCCTTCACGATCCAGAACGCGACCTACCTGATTTTCGCCGCGGGACTCGCCGATCTCTACGTGCGCTGGCGGACAGCGCGGCACGAGATGGGCTTCCTCAAGCAACAGCTTCTGCCCGAAGGCGATGCGGCTGTGCTGCAGATCGCCGATCTCGGGCCGATCCGGCGGCGTGTCAGCACGCTCTACGACGCCGACAACGGATTTCTGCCTTATCTGATCGACCTTTCGATAACGCAGCTCCAAGCGAGTCGATCGGTCGATCAGGCCGTGTCGGTGCTCACGTCGAGCCTTGATCTGATGATGCACAAGCTCGACCTGCGCTATCAAACCGTGCGCTACATCTCTTGGCTCATCCCCACGATCGGCTTCATCGGAACGGTCGTCGGCATCGCCGTGGCGCTCGAGTTCATCAATCCGCAGAATCCCGACCTCGGGCTCGTGACAGGCTCGATGGCGGTTGCGTTCTACACCACGCTCATCGCGCTCATTGTCAGCGCCGTCATCGTGCTCTTTCA
>JBKBNR010000095.1:0-9440 GCA_046295315.1 Hyphomicrobiaceae bacterium | reverse complement strand
TCGATAACGGCGCTTCTTCGGCGGCACCGCTTTCGAGCGGTCGTCACGGGCGGTTAGCTCAGCGGTAGAGCACACCCTTCACACGGGTGGGGTCATAGGTTCAATCCCTATACCGCCCACCATCTCCCTGCACTGCCGGTCTTTCCCCGATCGGCGTTCGGCGTTTTGATTGGTGCCGAGGGCCGGGTTGCCAAGGCCGGCGCCGTCATCTACTCAACACAGTCGTCGCCACAGGCGCCCGGCCAACGCATCGCGGCGGTAGCCTCGGTATGGTCGGCGCCGGCGTCGAGCACCTTGCGGCCCGGGCGCCGGAATACCCATATGTGCGGCGCGATGACCACTGAGGAGACCGTAATGCGCAATGTGCGCAACATCAGTCTGGCTGTGATCCTGTTGGGCTTCTGGCTGGCGCTGTCCGGCCACTACACGCCGTTCCTGATCACCGTCGGCATCATAGCGTCGCTGCTCATTGTGGCGCTGTCCGTCCACATGCACGTCGTCGATGCCGAGGGACATCCGACACAATTGTTCCGCCCGGCGCTGACCTACTGGCCCTGGCTCGGCTGGGAGATGATCAAATCGTCGTGGGCCGTCACCAAAATCGTGCTCGATCCGAAGCTGCCGATCTCGCCGACCATGACCGTCGTCAAAGCCAGTCAGCGCACGGCGGGCGGTCTCGCCACCTATGGCAACTCCATCACGCTGACGCCCGGCACGGTGACCACCGATATCAAGGGCAACATCTTCACGGTTCACGCCTTGGTCCGCGATGGCGCGCTCGATGTCGAAGCGGGTGGCATGGATGCGCGGGTCAGGCAGTTCGAAGGTGGCGCATGACCTCGATTTTTCTAGCCGCAATAGCGGCCGTTCTCATGGCGCTGCTGCTGACCGTTGCGCGTGCGGTGATGGGGCCGACGGTGTTCGATCGCGTGCTGGCAGCCAACACCGTCGGCACGCTGGCCATACAACTGCTCGCCGTGCTCGGCTTCGCCACGGGACGACCGGAGTGGCTCGACATCGCCATCACCTATGCCTTGCTGAACGTCATCGCGACACTTGCGGTATTGAAGTTCTTCCGTCACGGCGACCTCGCCTACGACGTTGAAGAGGATCGGGAGGGCGCGTGATCGATACCGTCGTCGATGCCGTGAGTGCGGGTCTCATCCTGGCTGGCAGCTTTTTCATCCTGGTCGGTGGCCTGGGCTTGGTGCGCATGCCCGATGTCTACACCCGCATGCATTCGGCAAGTGTCACGGACACGCTCGGCACGGCGCTGCTGTTCGGCGGCCTGATGCTGCAATCCGGCTTGTCGCTGGTGTCGCTGAAGCTGCTGTTCTTGATCCTGCTGTTCCTGTTCACGACGCCGCTCGCGGCGCACGCCTTGACGCAAGCCGCGCTACATCAGGGTGTCGAGCCGAAACTGGCTGAGGACCGCCGCAACCGCCTCGACAAACCGAAAGATGATGCCCCGAGCGGCAGCGGCGCGACGCCGGTGCGCGGAGGCGCGTGATGGAAGCCTATGTGAATGCGCTGCTGCTGACCCTGCTCGCCGTCGTTACCATCACGATCATTCGCCAGCGCAGCCTGTTCAGCGTCGTGATCCTCGCCGGCATCTACAGCTTCCTGATGGCGAGCGTTCTGATGGTGCTCGATGCCGTCGACGTGGCGATGACGGAGGCCGCCGTCGGCGCCGGCATCTCGACGGTGGTGCTGCTGGCGGCGCTGCATCTGACGGGCTCGCTCGAATACCCGCGCAAGCGGCCGGATTTCATTCCGCTCTTCGTCGTGCTGTCGGTCGGCGCGGCCCTCGTCTGGGGCACGTTCAGCCTGCCACCCTTCGGCACGCCCGATGCTCCGATCCACACCCACACGTCGCCCGAGTACATCGCCCAATCCAAGGCGCATCGGATCGCCCCGAACATCGTCACCGCCGTGCTCGGCGACTACCGCGCGTTCGATACGCTGGGTGAAGTCGTCGTGGTGTTCACAGGCGGATTCGGCGTCATGATGCTGCTCAGCGGTCGTCGTCGCCGCAAGGACAAGGACTCACAGAACGGCGGTACGGCATGAAGCTCGATCTCATCCTTCGCGTCGGCGTCAAGCTGATCCTGCCGTTCATCACGCTGTTCGCGATCTACGTCCACTTCCATGCCGACTACGGGCCGGGGGGCGGCTTCCAGGCCGGCGTCATCATCGCCGGCATGATCGTCCTCTACGCGCTGGTGTTCGGCGTCGAAGCGGCCAAGCGCATCGCTCCGGATTGGCTGATGGAGCGGCTCATTCCGCTCGGCGTGCTCATTTTTGCCGGGATGGGGTTGCCGGGCCTGTTCGCGGGCAAGAACTACCTCGACTACACCGTGCTTTCGGACGACTTGCTCTACGCTCACGAGTGGGGGCTGCTGATCGTCGAAACCGGCGTCATCATCACGGTCGCGTCGACCATGATCGCCATCTTCTACGCCTTCGTCGATCGGGGCCGCGCATGAGCTCAGGGATTGCCGGCGCGACCGGCCTCGCGGTCGAATTCATCGAGCACTACAACTATTTCATCACCATTTTCCTGATGATCTCCGGCCTCTACATCGTGATTGCCCGCGGCAACATGATCAAGAAGCTGGTCGGCCTTTCGCTGTTCCAGAGTTCCGTCTATCTGCTCTATGTGGCGCCGGGGAAGATCATCGGCGGCACGGCGCCGATCTACGATCCGGCCTACTCGGTCTACTCCAACCCGCTGCCGCACGTGCTGATCCTGACGGCGATCGTCGTCGGTGTGGCCACGTTGGCGCTTGGTCTGGCGCTCGTCGTGCGCATCCAGGAAGCCTACGGGACCATCGAGGAGGACGATATCTTCGCCAAGGACGACGAGCAATGACCGGGCTGACGCATCAACTGCCGGTCTTGCAGGTTGTCGTGCCGCTGTTCGGTGCGATCCTGACCGCTTTTCTCCGGCGCGGTACGATCGCGTGGTTCATCACGTCGTTGGTCTGCTTTGCCGCTTTCGCAAACGCGGTGGCGCTCACCCATGCCGTATACGCGACGGCTGAGCCGATATCGTATGTCATGGGGCCGTGGTCGGTACCCTTCGGTATCGAATACCGCGTCGACCGGCTCAACGTGTTCGTGCTGCTGCTGGTGACGGCGGTCGGCGCGGTCGCCATGCCGTTCGCACGCAAGAGCGTGGCGAGTGAAATCGATTCCCACCAGCAGGCGTGGTTCTACACCATGTATCTGCTCTGCCTCGCCGGACTGCTCGGCATCACGGTCACCGGCGACGCCTTCAACGTGTTCGTGTTTCTCGAGATCTCGTCGCTCTCGACCTACGTGTTGATCGCCCTCGGGCGCAACCGCAGGGCGCTGCTGGCGGCCTACCAGTATCTCATCGTCGGCACCATCGGCGCGACGCTGTACGTCATCGGCATCGGCCTTCTCTATCTCGTCACCGGCAGCCTCAATCTGGCCGACATCTCCAGCCGGCTCGGCGACGCCTCTGTGGCCTTCTCGCGGCCTGTGATCGCGGCGTTCGCCTTCATCGCCGTCGGCGTGTCGCTGAAGCTCGCACTGTTCCCGCTGCACGTCTGGCTGCCGAACGCCTACGCCTACGCGCCTTCCATCGCGACGATCTTGCTCGCGGGCACCGCAACCAAAGTTGCGGTCTATCTGTTGATCCGTTTCTTCTACTCGATCTTCGGCTCGGCCCTGCCGTTCACCAATCTGCCGATCGTCGAGGTGATGCTGGTGCTGTCGGTCGCGGCGATGGTTCTGGCGTCGCTCAGCGCCGCCTTCGAAGCCGACGCCAAACGCATGCTCGCCTATTCGTCCGTGGCGCAGATCGGCTACATGACGCTCGGCATTTCGCTCGCCAATCAGAGCGGGTTGACCGGCGGCATCGTGCACATGCTCAACCACGGCATCATGAAGGCGGCGCTGTTCATGGCGCTGGCGGCCGTCGCCTACCGCTGGGCGCTCAGCGATGCTGGACAGCGCTCGAAGTCGATCCGGATTGCCGATCTCGCCGGCGTCGGTCGGCAGATGCCGCTCACCATGGCCGTGTTCGTCATCGCCGGTCTCGGGCTCATCGGCGTGCCGGGCACCGCGGGATTCATCTCGAAATGGTATCTCGTCGTCGGCGCCATCGAGGCGGGACTATGGCCACTCGCCTTCGTCATCGTCGCAAGCTCGCTGATCGCCGTCGTCTATGTCGGCCGTGCCGTCGAGGCGGCGTATTTCCGCGAGCCGCCGGCAGGCAAGGATGTGGTGCGTGATCCACCGCTGTCGATGTTGGCACCGCTGTTGGTGCTCGGAGCGGCGACGATCTATTTCGGGATCGAGACGAGTTGGACGGCGGGGCTTGCGCGCGATGCGGCGGCCATGCTGCTCGGAGGGCTGAAGCCATGACCGGCCCGCTCATCCCCGCCGCCAGCCCCGAAGCGTTGCTGGTCGCTGCCATGCTCGTACCGTTGGCCGCCGCGGCGCTCATCCCACTGTTTCATCGCCTGCCCAACGTACGCGAAGCGGTGACGCTGCTTGCCGCCGGCGCGCTCGCGGCCATCGTCTGGTCGCTGCTGCCGCATGTGCTGGACGGCGCGCGCCCGGCGCTGACGGTCGCCGAGCCGCTGCCGGGCATCGCCATCGCATTCGCTGTCGAGCCGCTCGGCATGCTGTTCGCGCTCGTCGCCGGCTCGCTGTGGATCGTCAACTCGATCTATTCGATCGGCTACATGCGCGGCAATTCCGAGCCGCGCCAGACATCGTTCTATGTCAGCTTCGCCGTTGCGATCGCCGCCACCATGGGGCTGGCGTTCTCCGCCAACATGGTGACGCTGTTCCTGTTCTACGAAATCCTTACGCTCTCGACCTATCCGCTGGTCACCCACAAGGCGACGCCGGACGCTATGCGCGCCGGCCGCGTCTATCTGATGATCCTGATCGGCACGTCCATGGTGCTGCTGCTGCCCGCGATCGTCTTCACCGGCGTCGTCGCCGGCACCGTCGACTTCCAGGCCGGCGGCATTCTCGACGGCAAGGTTTCCGCCGTGGTGATGAGCCTGCTGCTGGCGCTCTATGTCTTCGGCATCGGCAAGGCGGCTGTGATGCCGTTCCACTTCTGGCTGCCGGCCGCCATGGTGGCACCGACACCGGTCAGCGCGCTGCTGCACGCGGTAGCCGTGGTCAAGGCCGGCGTCTTCACCGTGCTGAAAGTGATCGTCTACATCTTCGGCATCGACGCGCTGGCGAAAGCCGGAACCGCCGACTGGCTGGCGGTCGCCGCGGGCGGCACCGTCATCCTGGCGTCGGTCGTGGCGCTGCGTCAGGACAATTTGAAAAAGCGTCTCGCCTATTCGACCGTGTCGCAGCTCTCTTACGTGGTGCTGGCGGCGGCGATCCTGACGCCGATCTCGGCCGTCGGCGCGGCCATGCACATCGCCGCGCACGCCGTGTCGAAGATCACGCTGTTCTTCGCCGCAGGCTCCATTTACACCGCCGCTCACAAAACCGAGATCAGCGAACTCGACGGGATAGGCTGGAAGATGCCGGTCACCATGACGGCATTCGCCATCGGCGCGCTCGCTATGATCGGCGTACCGCCGACCGCCGGGTTCCTCGGCAAATGGTTCATGCTGCAAGGGGCGTTGGCGACTGAGCACTGGCTGGCGCTCGGCGTCATCATCCTGTCGACGGTGCTCAACGCCAGCTATTTCCTGCCGATCGTCTACCGCGCCTTCTTCGCCGAACCACGACACGCGCATGCGCTGGGTGCTGCGGCGGTGAAGGATGCGCACGTCGACCACCACGACGACGATCACGGCGAAGCGCCGTGGCCCATCCTGCTGGCGCTGTCGCTGACGGCGGCTGCGACGGTGGTTCTGTTCTTCGTGCCGGATGTGCCGCTGGCGCTGGCTCGACTGATGATTGCGGGGTGAAGCATGCTCGATGACCACGATGAGCCCGAACCGCCGAAGTCGTCACCGCTGAAGCTGCTGCTTGCCGGGCTTGGCATTGTCGCCGTGCTCGATTTCTTCATCAAGCACTACGTTCATTTCGGCATCGACGGCACGCCGCTGTTCAATGTCTGGTACGGCCTCGTTGCGACCGGTGTACTGATCGTCGCCGCCAGGGTGTCGAGCGCCGTGCTCCAGCGACCGGATACCTTCTATGACGACTAGCTTCCTGCTGCCGCCCGCACTGGTGCTCATCGCCGCCGGACTGGTGTTGCCACTGACGCGCGGCGCGCTGCGGTCGCTGGTGCTGCTGGTGGCCCCTCTCGTGACGCTCTATTTCGTCTGGCAGGTGCCCGACGGCATGGCCGCGACGACGCGCTTTCTCGGCCAGCAACTCGTCGTCGTCGAAGGCAGCAAGCTGGCGCGGCTGTTCGCCAGCGTCTTTGCGGTGATGGCCTTCGGCGGCGCGCTGTTCGCGTTGAACCAGCCGCGCACGATGGAGCTGGCGGCGGCCTTCGTCTATGCCGGCGGCGCCGTCGGCGCTGCGTTCGCGGGCGATCTGATCACGCTGTTCGCCTTCTGGGAATTGATGGCGATCGCGTCGACGCTCGTGCTGTGGTCGGCCGGCGAGCCGGCACGCGCGGCGGGTCTGCGCTATGCCGCGATCCACTTCCTCGGCGGCGTGCTGCTGATGGCGGGCATCGCGGGCGAGGTCGCCGCGACCGGTTCGGCGCTGTTCAAGCCGTTGGACACGAGCACGCTGCCGCGACTGCTGATCCTTGCCGGATTTCTCATCAACGCTGCCGCCTTCCCCATGGCCGCATGGCTGCCCGACGCCTATCCAAAGGCGTCGTGGTCGGGCATGGTATTCCTTTCCGCATTCACCACCAAGACGGCGGTCCTGGTGCTGATGCGCGGCTTTCCCGGCACCGAGATGCTGATCTGGATCGGCCTTGCCATGGTCGTCTACGGCATCGTCTATGCGGTGATCGAGGACGATATGCGCCGCATCATCGCCTACGCTCTGGTCAACCAGGGCGGCATCATGCTGGTCGGCATCGGCATCGGCAGCGAACTGTCGCTCAACGGCACCGCTGCGCACGCCGTCGTCTGCATTCTCTACATCGCGCTGCTGGCGATGGCGGCGGGATCGGTGATCGTCGCGACGGGACGGCACCGCTGCTCGGAGCTCGGCGGTCTTGCCGGGCAGATGCCGGTGACGGCGCTGGCGGCAGTTGTCGGCGCGGCGTCGATTGCATCGGTGCCGCTGACCGTCGGCTTCGTCTCGAAGTCCATGGTGATCGACGCTGCCGCGAAAGAACAGCTCGCGGCCGGATGGTTCGTGCTGACGGGCGGCGCGGCGGCGGCGGTTTTACACGCGGGGCTGAGACTGCCATGGCTGGTTTTCTTCGGCGAGGGCCGCGACATCGCGGCCAAGGACCCGGCGTGGAACATGCGCGCGGCCATGGTGCTGTTTGCGCTGCTCTGCATCGGCTTCGGTGCGATGCCAGGTCCGCTTTACGATCTGCTGCCCTTCACGGTTGATTACGTCCCCTACACCATGGCTCACGTCGTCGTGCAGCTGCAACTCCTGCTCGCCGGTGCGGTGGCGTTCTTCGCCCTGCGTGCGTGGCTGCCGGCTGGCCGCCGCATCACGCTCGATGTCGATTGGCTCTGGCGCGGCGCCGGCCCGGTTCTGGCGCGCGGGGTCAATCGCATGTTCGATGGCGCGGCGCATGCCGTCATAGCGTTGACGGTGGCGCTGCGGCGCATGTCGTTCGACAAGCTCTATCGCCATCACGGTCCGGAAGGAGTGTTCGGCCGCTCCTGGCCGACCGGGCGCATGACCTTCTGGACCACGGTCATGCTCGGCGCCTACTTGATCCTCGGCTACCTGTGATCGGGGGCGGAGCGGGGACGCGATGGCGGGGGGGACCGGGAAGCGCGAGATCTTGATCCGCACCCGGGCGATCGCGATCCGCGCCCGTCTGCTCGACACGCCGACCGCGGATCGGATCTGGCACGCGCTGCCGATTTATGCGCACGTCCGCACTTGGGGCCGCGAGGTCTACTTCACCGCGTCGATCGCATGCGGCCGGGAAGCCGAAGTGCGCGACGTCGTGGTCGCTGGCGAACTCGCCTACTGGCCGGACGGCGACGCCATCGCAATCGGCTTTGGCCCGACACCGGCATCGCAGGGTGGCGAAATCCGGCTCGCCAGCCCCTGCAACATCTGGGCGGTCGCGCTCGATGATGTCACCGCGCTCGGTTCTGCCCGTGACGGCGACCCCATCGCCGTCATCCAAGCCGACAGTTGAACGCGTAGACGCCGGGCGCCGAGCAGGCTAATTGCTGGTATCCCCGTGGCAGCGACCGAGCCGTTCCCATGCCGCCGAGCACAATGTCGTCGAACAAGGACGCGGCGGCCCGGCGCCTCGCGGTCTCCTGCTTCATCATCGCCAAGAACGAGGCGGACCGCTTGCCGCGCGCCATCGCGTCGGTTCGCGATCTCGTCGATGAGATCGTGGTGATCGATTCCGGCAGTACCGATCAGACGGTCGCCATCGCCGAGGCGCTCGGCGCGCGTGTGCTGTTCAACCCGTGGAGCGGCTTCGGCCAGCAGAAGCGGTTCGGCGAGCAGCAGTGCCGCAACGCCTGGCTGCTCAACATCGACGCCGACGAGGAGGTGAGCGACCGGCTGGCCGGCGAGATCCGCCGGGCTTTCGCGGCCGGCGAGCCCGCGGCCGCGGCGTTCGGCATGTGGGCCAGCATCGTCTACCCCGGCGATACGAAACCGCGGCCGCTGGCACGCGATCATTTCGTCTACCGCCTTTACGACAAGCGCCGCGTCAGGTTCGCCGATTCGGCCCTATTCGACAGCGTCCAGCTCGAGGGCCATCGCGGCCACCGCTTCAAGGGTGCGCTGCTGCATCACACGGTGCGCTCGATGGACGACCTGATCGCCAAGAGCAACGCTCGGGCCGCCTACAACGCCGGCAACGCCAAGCGCAAATCGCGCTTGGCGCTCGCGGTGCGCCTGGTCACGGAGTTTCCGCTGCAATTCCTGCGCTATTACTTCGCCCGCGCCCATGTGCTCGGCGGCATGAAGGGCTTTCAATATGCGACGATCATCGCATTCTTCCGCTTCGTGCGCATTCTGCACATGTACGAGGAGCGCCAGTCCGCCGGCGCCACCGCCGACCCCAACGCGCCGCACTCACGTCATCATTGAGTGGCTCAAATGAACGGCCGGGCTGCCGTCAACGTGACCGGGTTGCCGGCAAGCCTGGCGAGCATGGCTTCGTCGAGCATCGTGAAACTGTCGCCGACCCAGAGAAAGGCGCCGCTGCGGCGTAATTTTCCGATGGTCTTGTTGGTGTGCACCAGCGAAAACCCAACCGTGTCGGCGATCTGTTCCTGTGTCACGGGCAGGCGAATGGTGCGGCGATCGAGAAGCCCGACATCGCGCGCCCTGCGGAACAGAGTGAGCAGCAGGAATGC
>JBKBNR010000094.1:0-9447 GCA_046295315.1 Hyphomicrobiaceae bacterium | reverse complement strand
TCTCTGGATGCCGCCCAACGCGTGCTGGAGCAGACGTTCGGCTACAAAAGTTTTCGTTCGCATCAGGCGCGCATCGTCGAGGCGGTGGTTTCCGGCCGCGACGCATTGGTGTTGATGCCGACGGGCGGCGGTAAATCGCTCTGCTATCAGGTGCCGGCACTGGTGCGGCCGGGCACCGGCATCGTCGTCTCGCCGCTGATCGCCTTGATGCAGGATCAGGTGGCAGCACTCGAAGCGGCGGGTGTCAACGCCGCATTCCTCAATTCATCGCTCACCTGGCCCGAGCAGCAGGACGTCGAACGCCGTCTCGCCAGCGGTCAACTCGATCTGCTCTACGTCGCGCCCGAACGGCTGGTGCAGGACCGCATGCTGGAGCGGCTGTCGCGCGCCACCATTGCGCTGTTTGCCATCGACGAGGCGCATTGCGTTTCGCAATGGGGGCACGACTTCCGCCCCGAATACCGCCAGCTCAAGATCCTCGCCGAGCGCTTCCCCGGCATTCCACGTATCGCGCTCACCGCGACGGCCGACGAGCGAACGCGGTCCGAGATCGTCAACGAACTTTCGCTCGACGGCGCCGAGCAATTCGTCGCCTCGTTCGACCGGCCGAACATCCGCTACACCATCGCCGAGATGGGCTCGCTCGGCGCGCGCGAGAAGCTGTGGCAGTTCATCAGCCGGGAACACCCCAACGACGCCGGCATCGTCTACTGCCTGTCGCGCCGCGCCGTCGATGAAACCGCGAAATGGCTGACAGCCAAGGGCCGCACGGCGCTCGCCTACCACGCCGGGCTCGACGCCGAAACGCGACGCGAGGTGCAACGCCGCTTCCTCGAAGACGACGAATTGATCGTCGTCGCGACGATTGCGTTCGGCATGGGCATCGACAAGCCCGACGTGCGTTTCGTGGCACATCTGAACCTGCCGAAGTCGATCGAGGCCTACTATCAGGAAACCGGCCGAGCCGGCCGCGACGGCGAGCCGGCCGACGCCTGGATGGCCTATGGCCTGCAGGACATCATCCAACTTCGCCAATGGATCGCGCAGTCCGAAGGCGCGGAAGCCTTCAAGCAGGTGCAGCGGCAGAAGCTCGAAGCCCTGATCGGCCTCGGCGAGATGGCCGGTTGTCGTCGTCAGGCCCTGCTCGCCTACTTCGGCGAGCGCCTAGAAGAACCGTGTGGCAACTGCGACAACTGCATCGCGCCGCCGGCCAGCGTCGATGGCACCGTTCTGGCCCAGAAGGCGCTATCGGCCGTCTACCGCACCGGCCAGCGCTTCGGCGTCGGCTACATCGTCGATGTGCTGATGGGCAAGGCCGACGACCGCATCGGCCGCAATGGTCACGACCGCCTGTCGGTGTTCGGCATCGGCGCCGACACCAACGCCGCGACCTGGCGCAGTCTCATACGGCAATTGATCGCAGGCGGGCACCTGGTCGGCGACGACGAGGGACACGGCACGCTGGCGTTGACGGAAAGCGCGCGCACCATTCTGCGCGGCGAGGTGCGCTTCGCGTTGCGGCTCGCCGCCGTCGACGAGCCGCGCGAGAGAGCGCGCAAGCCGGGCCGGCGCACTTCCGCTCCCGTCGCAGCCGGCGACACGCCGCTGTTTGAAAAGCTGAAAGCACTGCGCCTCGAACTCGCCGCCAACGCCAAGGTGCCACCTTACGTCATCTGTCACGATCGCACGCTCGCCGAACTGGCCAGCCAGCGACCCAGAGACGAAGCCGGCCTGTCCGGCATCACCGGGCTCGGTACCGCCAAGATCGCCCGCTACGGTGCCATCCTGCTCGCTGCGATCAATGGCAGCGGTCCGCGCCATCCGCTGCTGAACAACCGCCTTTCCGCAACCGTCAACCAGACGCTGGCGCTGCATTTGGAAGGGCTCGACACCGACACCATATCGGAGCGGCGGCAGTTGGGCCGCTCGACCGTGTTGTCGCATTTGGCCGAGGCCATCGAGGCCGGGCTGATCGAGGCCGGCGACGTCGTCGGGTTGGAGCCGCAGGAGATCGACGAGATCATCGCCGTCTTTGAAAGATGCGGCACGCTGGAGTCGGGGCGTCTCGGCCCCGCGCATGCCGCCCTTGACGGACGATACGATTACGGCACTTTGAAGTGTTTGCTTGCGGAGCTCGCCTGATGACGAAGTCGATGCGGCGCATGGACGGTTCGAGCCCGGAGGCTATCGGGGTGATCAACGGCGAGCAGTATGCGGCATTGCCATATGTCGCGATCGGTGGCGGATTGCTCGTGTGCTTGGCGACGAGCCGCGAAACGCGCCGCTGGATCATTCCCAAAGGCTGGCCGAAGAAGAAGCTCGCCCCGCATGTTCTGGCGGCGGAAGAGGCGATGGAGGAAGCCGGACTCGCCGGCCACATCTCGCCAGCGCCGCTCGGCAGCTACGTCTACGAGAAGCGGTTTGTCGGGCAGCCGTCCCGCATGTGTCGTGTCGTGGTGTTTCCGTTGCTCGTCACGTCGCAGGCGCTCGACTGGCCGGAGCGGGCCGAGCGCGAGCTCGTCTGGGTTCCGGCGACGGATGCAGCCGCTCTCGTCGATGAAGCCGAACTCGCCGCGATGCTGCGAGCGTTGCCGTTCATGCCGGTACGTCGCGAATAACCATCAATCAAATCGGCAACATCGCTATTTGGTCGGGCAGATGCCTGAGCTGGAGATGCGATGGCAGCGCGCCGCGCGTTGCGGCGACGGCCGCGTGACATGGCACGGGCAACCCGGCAGGCATCGCGATGTCGCGTATGTCGAGTTCGGCGAGCGCGTCCGCAAACCGTCCGTCGGCTGATCCGGCCGCGCCATCGCTCGCGGCCGAGGCGGCCAGAACGCCGAGGCGTGCCAGCACATGCGCCAGCCCCAGACCAGTTGCCTTGGCCACCGCCTCTATGCGGACGAAGGCTCTGAGTGCGGCGACGTCGCGGCCCTCCGCGGCGTCGCGTCTAAGCTCGGCTGCGGCATTCGCAAGTCGCTCGCCAGCGGCGATCAGGCGCGCGGCGCGATCATCACTCATGCGCAGTGGTGCATGGGCTTGAATATCGATGCCGAGCGCGAACGATGGGCTTGCGGCTGCGGCGATGAGCGCGAAGCCACCCGAATGCGACAGACTGAACGACAGGGGTGCATCGGAGATGAACGGCTTGCCGGTGCTGGAGCGTTGCAAGGGCACGCCGTCATAGCGGCCATCGCCAGCGACACGCGCAAGCACCAGCCGCAGCGCGATCCATGACACCTCGCGCTCGGCGCGCACGATCGGGCTCGCTATCGCGGCCAACCTCTCCCGGTCGCCGACGGATAATCGCGGCGTCGACGCCTCGGCGGAGCGAAGGTCATCTGCCGCCCGCGTCAGGTCGACCAGCCACAATTCGACACCTCGCGTTGCGGGCGTCGCCGTCACCCGGCAGAGCGCCGCGCCGCGCTGCCGGCCTCCACATTGCCGGTCGAGGATCTCGCGGTTCCCGCGAGCATCGCACGAAGCGCCTTCAACTCTGTCAACGCCGCCAGCAGGATTTCACGGCCCTCGGGCTTGAGACGACCGGCCGGGATCGCGGCGGGCTTATCGACGAGCGTCGATTTGGAGGAGCGAGCGACGCTCGGCGACGGGCCGGTGCCCACGAGCGGTGTCTTATGGATCACATGAGCCGACTGGCGGCCACGCCGCGCCTTGGCGGCGGCCGGCGCCCCGCGTGCGTGCGGTTGGGGCACGGCCTCGGCGACAACAGCTCCCGCATCGGTGTCGGTTGCGGGCGCATCGCTGCTGCCCCGCTTCACCGCGTCGATGCCCTTCTCGCGGATGATGCGTTGCACACCCTTGATCGTGTAGCCCTCGGAATGCAGCAGATGGCGAATGCCGCGCAGCAGTTCGAGATCGGCCGGCCGGTAGTAGCGCCGCCCGCCACCGCGCTTCATCGGCTTGATTTGGGGAAACTTGACTTCCCAGAACCGCAGCACGTGTTTGTGCAGGTCCAGTTCTTCCGCCACTTCGCTGATGGTGCGGAACGCATCGGCAGATTTGGTCATCGCCGCCCTCGTCGGTTCGCCAGAACGCGGCCGCCTGCACTACGGCAGCCACGGCCCGACGGCCAAAACGTGTCCGATTGCGTAGGCCCATGAACATAGAGCTACGCCAGCGATCGGGCTGGCCAGCGCCCTCACACGGGTGCCGGGACGCGATTGCCTTTCGGCCTGAGACGGTGCCCGGCCGGCTGGGTGATGCCTCCACCCGAGCCGACACATAGGCGACCGACCGGCCAGCCGGACGATCTCAAACATCGGAGATGTGGCGGTGCAGTAGGTGCCACAAACACCACAAGCATGCGGCACTACGGAGGCGGGCGACAAGCGCGAATTTTGCTCTGCCCCCAGGAGTTTTCCGCCGCTGCGGCGTCAACCGTCGGCCGCAGCCGAACCACACGCGGCAACACCGGCGCGGGCCCTGCGATCAGGCCGCGCGGAACCGGCCGTGCACGGTGCCGGCCGCGTCAGGTGTTCTTCTTGCCGTGCTTGCTCAATCCGTCGTTGATGCGATCCTTCATGATGTTGCTGGCGCGGAACACCAGCACGCGGCGCGGCGTGATCGGCACTTCCTCGCCGGTCTTCGGGTTGCGGCCCAGCCGCTCACCCTTCTTGCGAATGCCGAATGACCCGAACGACGACAGCTTGACGTTCTCGCCTCGCGTCAGTGTCGCGGAAATCTCGTTCAATACAAGCTCGACCAGATCCTGACTCTCGTTGCGCGGCAAGCCGACTTTGCGCACCAAAGCCTCTGCAAGATCGGCACGGGTCAACGTCTTCCCCGTCATCGAAGAGCCCTCCCGAATTCCCTTTGTTTTTTGTCGCGATGCTAAGCCCGCGCGCGAGCCCGGTCAATCGGGAAATCTTGCAAGCGTATGAAAACAAAAGACTATTACTTGAGCCGCCTTGTGCAGTGCGAATTGATGCCTGGAGCGCTCCGGCCGCCGCCGCGACAACCGCCTGAAAATGGCCCGCGCGGACCGCCGTCCATGCCGATTTTCACCAGCGCGCCAGCACCGCGCCCCAGGTGAATCCACCGCCCATCGCCTCCATCATGACGAGGCTGCCCTCGTGCAGACGGCGCTCCTCGAAGGCCTGGTTGAGCGCCAGCGGAATGGACGCCGCCGACGTATTGCCGTGGCGGGACAGCGTCATGACGATCTTCTCCGGCGCCACGCCGAGCTTTTTCACGATTCCGTCGAGAATGCGCTGGTTGGCCTGATGCGGAACGAACAGGTCGATTTCGCCCGCCGTGTAGCCGGTCGCGAGGAGCGTTTCCTCGATGACGCCGGAAATCTTCTGCACGGCGTGCCGGAACACCTCACGCCCGTTCATGCGCAGATGGCCGACGGTCTTGGTCGAGCCCGGTCCACCATCGACATAGAGCAGATCGTCGAAGCGGCCGTCGGCGCGGATGCGCGAGTAAAGAATGCCGCGATCCTCGCGCGCGCCATGCGTCGGCACGGCCTCCAGCACGACGGCGCCGGCGCCGTCGCCGAACAGTACGCAGGTGCCGCGATCGGTCCAGTCGAGAATGCGCGAGAAGGTTTCCGCGCCGACGACGATGGCGCGGCGGAACTGACCGGTGCGCAGGAGACTGTCGGCAATCGTCAGCGCATAGACGAAGCCCGAACACACCGCCTGCACGTCGAAGGCGGCGCCGCGCGTCACGCCGAGCCCGGCCTGGATGCGCACCGCCGTCGCTGGAAAGGTCTTGTCGGGGGTAGCGGTAGCGCAGATCACCAGATCGATGCTGTCGGCGGAAAGTCCGGCGCGCACCAGCGCCTGCTTGGCCGCCGCGATGCCGAGATCCGACGTCAGTTCGTCGTCGGCCGCGATATGGCGGCTCTTGATGCCGGTTCGCTCGACGATCCAGTCGTCGGTCGTCTCGACGATTTTTTCCATATCGGCATTGGTCATGACACGCTTCGGCAACGAAGCGCCGATGCCGCGAATGACGGAACGGATGACGGCTACCACTCTCGCTCGCTTTCCAGGGTATCGCGCGTGCTGCCGCGCCCGCGGCGCAGGCGTTGACGCCCGTCCCTCATTCTTTCGGCGTCCCTGGGGCCGGGAGCCCATAACAAACGCAATCGACGTCCCGCGGTTCGCACCGACGTCATGTCGGCAGGCTATCCCCATCCGCGTCGAGAACCTTGTGGAAGCTGCCGAGATCGGCAGCCACGCGCTCCAGCAGACCGCTTCCCGCCATCTCGTAGCCGAGATCGACGGCGCTCGCAAAACCGATCTCGTCGGTGCCGCCGTGGCTCTTGATGGCGATGCCGTTGAGACCGAGGAAGGTGCCGCCGTTGACGCGCCGTGGATCCATCTTGTGCTTCAGGACGCGGAAGCCGTCGCGGGCGAGGAAAGCGCCGATTTTAGACGCAACCGAGCGCATCATGGCGTCCTTCAGATACTGTCCGACCTGGCGCGCGGTTCCTTCCGCCGTCTTGAGCGCGATATTGCCGGCGAACCCCTCGACGACGACGACGTCGGCGGCACCTTGTCCGATCTGGTGCCCCTCGACGAAGCCCTTGTAGTCGATCGGCAGGCTGGTCGCCGATTTCAGCCATGCATGCGCCTGCTTGACCTCGTCGGCGCCTTTGATTTCCTCGACGCCGACATTGAGCAGCGCCACGGTCGGCCGCTCGATGTGGAACAGCGCCCGCGCCATGGCCGAGCCGAGGATCGCGAAGTCGCCGAGCTGGCGCGCGCTGGCGCCGATGTTGGCGCCGACGTCGAG
Source organism: Hyphomicrobiaceae bacterium (assembly GCA_046295315.1). Taxonomy (GTDB): domain Bacteria; phylum Pseudomonadota; class Alphaproteobacteria; order Rhizobiales; family Hyphomicrobiaceae; genus JAEUMD01. The sequence continues at coordinate 2,682 of JBKBNR010000094.1, read as the reverse complement.
CACGATGCATTCCGATTTGACGGTCGGCCACAACGCCGCGATCGCCGGGCGTTCGATGCCCGGCATCGGCCTGAGAATGAGCTTGGCCATGGCCATCAGCGCGCCGGTGTTGCCCGCCGAAACTGCGACGTCGGCTTCCCCGTTCTTCACGGCTTCCAGCGCCAGCCACATGCTGGACCCCTTGCCGCGGCGCAATGCCTGGCTCGGCTTGTCTTCCATCGCCACGACGATGTCGGTCGGCAGGATGCGGGTCCGCTCACGCAAGCCCGGATGCTTGCCGAGTTCAGCTTCGATCTCGGCGGGTTTGCCGGCGATGAGGAAGCTCAACGCCGGGTGGCGTTGCAGAGAAATGGCAGCGCCGCCGACGACCACAGACGGCCCGTGGTCGCCGCCCATTCCGTCGAGCGCTACTGTTCGAGGCGCATGCATCAGGCCACGCCCCCCGAACGACCACTATGGCCGCACCCCACTGCCAACGGCGCCGGGCACATCCGCAGCGACACCCGTTGCTTACACTTGTGATCGATCATGACTGCCGGGCCCCCACCCGCGAAACCGGGCCGGAAGATAGCGCTTTGCCCCCGCCGCACAATAGGTTTGTTCACGCGATCCCAAGCATGCAACGACTTGGCGCCGGGCACCGCTTCCCGGTTCAGGGCTCCTTTTTCAATCGCGCCAGCACGGCGAATGGGCCGGACAACGGCTCCTGCGGGGTGGCCGCTACGGACTCGTCGAGTTCCGCTCCCGGCGCGCGCGGGAACGGTTCGAGCGCCGTTCCGAGACGCTGATAGACGACACGCCCGACCTCCAGACGACCGTTCTCGATCGGCTCCGCGATCGTGACGGCAAGCGCCTCCTGCTCGGCGTCGAGCCCGGATTCAGCTTCGGAGATCTGATCCGGCGGCCAGAATTCCTCCTCCAGCGGCTCCTCGATGCGCGAGCGGACGGGTTCGAGCGTCACGACGCACGACTGCAAGACATCTGCCGTGAGCCTGCCGATCATCCGGAAGCGTGCGCCGCTGATCGGACGGATTTGGTATGTGACCTCGAGGCTGTCGCAGGCGGGAATGTCGAGCGCCGCGGCGATCTCGCCGCGCTCCGCCGCGGTGGCGGTGCGTTGCGCCTCGACGCCGCGCTCACCGACGTCGGCGACGCGGTGCGTCCAGGCTGACAGGGGGTCCGACATGGGCACAGTCCTGGTCTCGAACAAAACGAAAGAATGCGCGCCTCACGCGACCGGCGCGACGAAAGCTCGGCCAGCGAGCACGTCATCGAGCGCCGCCACCGACAGACGATCTCGTTGCGCGAGCATATGCCGGGCCAGCGGCAATCGCCGCGCCACATCCGCCGCCGCCGGATCGCCGCCAGCGGTATCGATGAAACGGGCCAGCGCCGCGGCGAGCGCGGCCTCGTCGCCGGCGTCGAGCGCCGCGCGATAGGCCAGCGAACGCTCATAGAAGCCGGCGGCGGCGCGCTTCACCTTCCTCGGCACCGACAGGTCGCCGATGCCGATCTCGCGCATCTGATCGTCGACATCGGTGAACAGGCTCTCGAGCGCCTTTCGCGCCACCTCATCGACCTCGCCCGGCTGGCCCTTCAGCCGTTCCAGCACCTGGAACAACACCGCCACGATCATTTCGTAACGCCCGGCAAGCGTGTCGGGTACGCCAAGCCCGTCGTAGAACCGCGGCGAGCGCGCCTGCGCCACGACGGCGCCATAAAGCTCCGTTGCTTTGCGGGACTTATCGTTCTGCGCTCTGATCCAGCTCAGCATGCGGGTTTACCGCTTTTGCGCGTGCGGCTCGGCGAGCCTCGGCCTGACGGGCGACTGAACGGGGGATTACCGGTCGGGTTCGGTTGCATGGGCCATTCGCTCAGGATAATCGGGCGGCAGGGGTTCGGCAGATAGCGATTCTCGAGGGGTCGGAGCATAATGCGCCGGAATACAATGTCACGCCATGCCGCCCGTGGAATTGCCGAGCCGGAATTGCGGCTGCGGATGGCGGTTCTCGCGGCTCCGCTGGCACTTGCGGCTCTGATCGTTTCCGGCTGCAGCGAGCAGATCATCAAGCACGGCCACCAATTCAATGACAACGACGCCCAGCAGATTCAGCCCGGCATGACGCAGGAGCAGGTGCGGCTGCAGCTCGGCACGCCGACGACGACGGCCACGGTCAACAACGGCGCTGCATACTACTACATCGCCTCGACCGCGACGCAGACCGCTTTCATGAAGCCGAAAGAGGTGGATCGCAAGGTACTGGCTATTTATTTCAATCCGCTCGGATCGGTCGATCAGGTCGCCAATTACGGCATGCAGGACGGCAAGGTGATCGACGCCATCAGCCGCAAGACCCCAGCGCCGGGCGGTAAGGACGAAGGCATCCTGAAGGGCCTGTTCCGCAACCTCGGTACGCGGCAGGTTTTCGGCGAGTAGCGCGCCGGGGAGGGTGGCGCGAGCGATCGGCGGCTTTCGCCCCACGATCACCGCGCCGTCCAGCCGCCGTCGACAGGCAACGCGGTGCCGGTGATGGAGGCGGCGGCCTCACCGCAGAGAAACACCGCCAGCGCGCCGATCTGCTCGGTCGTCACGAACTCCTTCGTCGGCTGCGCCGACAGCAGCACGTCGCGCTTGACCTCCTCCTCGGTGATGCCGCGCGCCGTCGCCGTGTCGGGGATCTG
>JBKBNR010000093.1:0-9514 GCA_046295315.1 Hyphomicrobiaceae bacterium | reverse complement strand
CGAGACGGTGGACGAGATCACCGGGGCGGCGCGGCTGATGCGCTCGCGGATGACGCGGGTCGAGGCCGCGGCCGGCGCGGTCGACATCGTCGGCACGGGCGGCGACAGCCACGGCACCTACAACGTCTCGACGTGTGCTTCGATCGTCGCGGCCGGCGCCGGCATCAGAATAGCCAAGCACGGCAACCGTTCGGTATCGTCGCTGTCGGGCGCTTCCGACGTGCTGGCGGCGCTGGGCGTGAAAATCGACGTTGGGCCGGATGTCGTGGCGCGCGCCATTCACGGCGCCGGAGTCGGCTTCATGTGGGCGCCGATGCACCATCCGGCGATGAAGCAGTGGGCGCCGGTGCGCGCCGAACTCGGCATACGTACGATTTTCAATCTGCTCGGACCGATCGCCAATCCCGCGGGCGTGACGCGACAGGTGGTCGGCGTGTTCGATCGCAAATGGGTCGAGCCGATCGCGCATGTGCTGCGCAACCTGGGGGCCGAGCACGTCTGGGTGGTGCACGGCTGCGACGGCATGGACGAACTGACGACCACGGGCGCCTCGACGGTCGCGGAATTGAAGGACGGCGAGATTGCGGTGTTCGAAGTGACCCCGGACGTGGCCGGCCTGCCGCGCGTCAGCCTCGCCGATCTCAAGGGTGGCGATGCGCGCGCCAACGCCAACGCCATCCGCGTCGTCCTGCAGGGCGAGCCGGGGCCGTTCCGCGACATCGTGCTGCTCAACGCCGCCGCTGCCATGATCGTCGCCGGCAAGGCCGCAAACCTCGCCGACGGTGTCGAGCGGGCTGCCCGCGCCATCGACGACGGGCGCGCGCAGGCGGCGCTCGATGCCCTCGTCGCCATCACCAACGAAGGGGCGGCTGCATGAGCGACATTCTCGACCGTATCACCGCCTACAAGCGCGAGGAAGTGGCGGCCGCCAAGGATGCCAATCCGCTGCAGGTCATGGCGGAGTACGCACGCTCCGCGCCGAAGCCGCGCGGGTTTGCCGATCGAATCGCGGCCACGCTCGCCAGGGGCGAGACGGCGCTGATCGCCGAGATCAAGAAGGCGTCGCCGTCGAAGGGGTTGATCCGCGCCGACTTCGATCCGGCGGCCCTGGCTCGTGCTTATGCGGCGGGTGGTGCGACCTGCCTTTCGATCCTCACCGATGCGCCGTCGTTCCAGGGCGCGCCGGACTATCTGAAGGCGGCGCGTGCGGCGTGCGCTCTGCCGGTGCTGCGCAAGGATTTCATGATCGACACCTATCAGGTCGTCGAGGCGCGGGCCTGGGGCGCCGACTGCATCCTCATCATCATGGCCGAGGTCGATGATGGCACGGCGCGCGATCTCGCCAGCGCCGCCGCCGACTGGGGCATGGATGCGATCGTCGAGGTGCACGACGCCACCGAGTTGGACCGCGCGTTGAAGCTCGATTGCCGGCTCATCGGTATCAACAATCGCAACCTGCAGACCTTCGAGACGCGGCTCGAGACGACGGAGGACTTGGCACCACAAGTGCCGGCGGACCGCATCGTCATCGGCGAAAGCGGCATCTTCACCCCAGCCGACATCGCGCGGTTGAACAAGGCCGGCGTCGGCGCTTTCCTGGTCGGCGAAAGCCTGATGCGGCAGGCGGACGTTATATCGGCAACGCAAGCACTGCTTGCACGCTGAGGCCGCGGCACTGGGATGATCGACGGTCCTCGGTCGGTCGGGGCGAGCCGGGTGGACTCGCCCCTCGCCGTTTCGAGCCGACATCATCGGCGTTGCGTCATCCGCGCTGGCACTTGTGGAAGCGGACGCGCGGCCCCGTGTCGATGTGGATGTGGCTCATCCCGCAGCTGTACGTGCCGACGCCGCCGTTATGATTGGCCTTCAGCCACGAAACGACCTGGCTGTGCTTGCCGCGCGGCGCGTGGAAATCGACCGCCCGGCACGAGGCGTGGTAGCTCTGCCGACCTGATCCGCGAATGCGCGCGCCGGGCCTGTGCGCCGAGATGACCTGCACGGGACCGAACTTCGATTTGATCTGCTGCAGCGTGGCCGCCAGCGCCGCTGGCATGCAGGCGGCGTTCGCCGTCGAGACCGGCCCGATGGTGGCGCCGAGTGCGATAGCCGCAAGCGCGATACCGCGCAGTCGGCTGTTGCGGTCGGCGCGGGTCGGGTGCGATATGCTCATGTGGCTTTACTCACGTTGTTGAACCATGCGCGCCCGCCCCGGTCTCAGTCACCGGAAGCGGGCTCGCGACCGCCTCAGGCACGGCCCGGCGTGGCGGAGATGTGGCACCAACGTGAACTGCGACGATCTGTCGGTATTTCGCGGCCAAATCCGCGATCTTCTGCGGCAATCGGAAGCAGAACATCACGTCGTCGGGCATCCCCGCGGCGCTTCGGCCGCGTGGGTCGCACATTCAAGTGGACGGCGCTGGGCGGTAGGCTCGCGGTGGCGGGGGCGGAGGTCTATAAGGTCGCACCATAGCGCGCCATGGTCATGGCATCGGCGCCGCTCAGGCCGACAACCACCAGCATCGGGCAACCACCAGCACCGGGAGCTAACGCATGAGCGACAGGCTGGAGCCGAACACGACCGTTACGGCGGGCAACGTCACGTTTTCCAACCGCGCCCCGATCGCGGTGCTCGCCGGACCATGTCAGATGGAGAGCCGCGAGCACGCGCTGGAGATGGCCACGGCGCTGAAGGACATCGCCGGGCGTCTCGGCATCGGGCTGGTGTTCAAATCCTCGTTCGACAAAGCCAACCGCACGTCGCTCACCGGCAAGCGCGGCATCGGGCTCACCAAGGCGCTCGACGTATTCGCCGAAATCAAGGAGCGGCTCGGCCTGCCGCTGCTCACCGACATTCACGAGACGGGGCAGTGTGCCGCCGTCGCCGAGGTGGTCGACATCCTGCAGATCCCGGCGTTCCTGTGCCGACAGACCGATCTGCTCATCGCAGCCGCCAACACCGGTCGCGTGGTCAAGATCAAGAAGGGCCAATTCCTGGCGCCGTGGGACATGAAGAACGTGGTCGACAAGGTGACGGGCTCGGGCAACCCCAACGTGCTGGTGACAGAACGCGGCGCCTCCTTCGGTTACAATACGCTCGTCGTCGACATGCGCTCGCTGCCGATCATGGCGGCGACGGGTGCGCCGGTGATCTTCGATGCGACGCATTCGGTGCAGCAGCCGGGCGGGCAGGGCACGAGCTCCGGCGGTGACCGCCGCTTCGTGCCGGTGCTGGCGCGTGCGGCCGTCGCGGTCGGCATCGCGGGGCTGTTCATCGAGACCCACGACAACCCGGACAAGGCGCCGTCGGACGGGCCCAACATGGTGCCGCTCGGCCAGTTCGAGCAATTGTTGCGCGAACTGATGGCGATCGACCGGGTGGTCAAATCTCAACTGAATGCGAATGGCGGCGTGTGACGGACCGCCGCCATCGGCTCAACCGCTGATCAAGCGCGTGAAAGCGAAATAGGCGCGATTGGAAACTTTCGCGCCGAGCTTGACGGCGAGCGCCATGTGCCAGGGAAACGCGATTTCATAGCGCTTCGCGGCGAGCCCCTTGACGATGCGATCAACCGCCGGCGCGAGCGGCATGAGGCCCGGCATGGGGGCGTCGTTGGCGGCGGTCAGCGGTGTCTCGATGTAGCCGGGGTTGATGACGGTGACGGTGATGCCTTTGCCTTCGAGGTCGAAGCGCAGACAATCGGCCATGGAGCGGATGGCGGCCTTGGTTGGCGCGTAGTGGACGGCGCGCGGGAACCCGCGATAGCCGGCGAGCGATCCCATCAGTGCGATGTGCCCGCTGCCGCGCGTAACGAACGCCGGCACGACCGCCGCCAGCGCATTGCCCATCCCGATAACGTTGGTTTCGAAGGCCGTTCGGAATAGCGCTGCGTCGAACCGCGATGCGCTTTTGAAAACACCGATGCCGGCGTTGAGCACGACGAGTTCCGGCACACCGAACCGCTCGACAACGTTGGCGAACGCCCCATCTGCCGCGACGGTGTCGCGCACGTCGTAGGCAACGGGGATGATGCGCGGATGTTCTGCCGCGAGGGCCGCGAGCCGGTCGGCGGAACGCGCCGACACGGCAACCTCGCAGCCCGCATGCGCGAGCCGCACAGCCAACTCCCGGCCGATGCCGCTGCTGGCGCCGGTGATCCAGGCCGTGTGCCACGGCAAAATTTCGGTAGGGCTCACGGCAGGGGCTCGTAGCGGAAGAACGGTCGTCAGATACCGACGAATGGCTGCGCCAGGCGCGCCAGCAGCCCCTTGTAGCGCGCCGGTTCGATGGTGGCGATAAGGCAGATGCAACCCTCGTCCTTGTCGGCGACGGGCTGGTGCTCGGCGTCGGTATCGAGATCGGCGACGTCGCCGCGGGCAAAGCGCCCGAACTCGTCGGTGTAGGAGCCGGCAAGCAGCAGCGTCATCTCGGCACCGCCGTGCCCGTGGTCGGGCATCGCCCTGCCGGGCGCCACCTTGAACAATCTCAGATCGCCTTTGACACCCTTGGAGAGCGGCAGGCGCACATGACGGATGCCGGGCGCCATGTATTTCCACGACACCTTGTCGAGGCTCGGCCCGACGAGCGGTACGAGCGGCCCCGGAACGTCGCCCGACGGTACGGCCTCGATCGTCCTGGAAGACCTCGATCCGGCCGGCGAAGCCTTGCCAGGGCGGGCGGCGCGCGCTCCGATCTCGGACGCGCCCAGCGGCCGCGAGGACATCGCCGTCTCCGGCAACTGCGACACGAACTCGCCACCGGCAAGCTCCAGCCATTCGATCTCGCGCCGGCATGCCGGGCACACGGCGGCATGGCAGGCCACGATGGCCGCCAGCGGCTCGGGCAGACTGCCTGCCGCGTAGCTCATCAGGGTCGCGGCGTCCGGGTGATGGGTGATCGTCATCGGTCGTTAAGGTCCTCAACAGTGCCGCGCATCTTCTGATAGGCGAGACGCATGCGTGATTTAACAGTGCCGAGCGGCAGCCCCAGCCGCTCCGCGATTTCGTTGTGTGAAAGTCCGTCGATGAACGCCAGCGACACGACTTCGAGCTGATCTGGCGGCAGTTCCGCCATCGCGCGGCGCACGCGAACCCGGCGCTCGTCGAAACTCACGGCCTCGTCCGGCGCGACATCGTCGGACGGGGTTTCGTCATGACCTTCGGGAAGCGCCTGCCACGGCACCTCGCGGCGCAGACGGTCGATCCGCAGGTTGCGCGCAATGGTGAAGATCCACGTGGTCGGGCTGCCTTTTTCGCCGGAGTACAGTGTCGCTTTCCGCCATACCGCGAGCAGCGTTTCCTGCACCAGTTCTTCCGCCGTGTTGATGTCGGCCCCTTGTCGCATCATGTACGACTTCAAGCGTGGTGCGTATGAGCGAAACAGCTCGGCGAACGCTTCGACGTCACCGCCACGCGCGACGCGTTCGATGAGGTCATCTGTCGGTGGACTCTGGCGAGGTGTCATGTGACGTGTTCGTCGCGCTCCTGGTGAAGGGATCGGGCGGTTTACCTCCCGCGCAATTTGATAGTGCATGACCATAGCCGCAACTCGCATTGTTTCAGACCCCTCTACGCTGGTTCGCATGCCATGGATCGCTGACCTGTTCGGCACGGCGGCGGTCAAAAGCTCGTCGGTGCTGCAACGCGAAGCTAACCCCTTGCTTTGATGTCGCATGGCAAATATTGTCGCATCCAGATGTTCGCGAACGGTGCGAGCCAAAAAGAACGCGACGGGCGGGACTGCCGAGCCTTCAGGCCGGGCGTAGTGAGTTCCCTGGCCGAACGGGTCAACGACAAGCGGCGATGAAACGCCGGATCACGAGGAAGCGAACCTGGGGAGAACAACGATTATGGCAGTCCGCCAATCGTTCGCGGCGCGCTTTGCGACCGCTGTTGTGGGGCTTGGTGTCGTGTTGGGTCTGGCGTCGGGCGCGCAGCAGGCTCGCGCCGACGACGAAGCAACGTCGAAGGGCATCGAGCAGTTCCGGAAAATGCTCAAGGACGATCCTTTCGCCAATCCCGGATACCTGGATGCCGACCGCGGCGAAACGCTCTGGAGAACGCCGAAGGGTGAAGCCAAGGCGACGCTGGAGGCATGCGATCTCGGCAAGGGTCCGGGGGTCGTCGACGGCGCGTTCGCCGAACTGCCGCGCTATTTTGCAGATGCTGATCGCGTGATGGATGCCGAGACGCGCATCCTGTGGTGCATGGAGAAGCTGCAGGGCTTCGATGCCGCCAAGTTCAAGGAACGTCCGCATCCGAGCGGTGGCGCACCGGTGAAGGATGTGGGAGCCATCGCCACCTGGGTGGCGACGAAGTCGGAGGGCATGCCGTTTGCGGCACCCATGGCGCACCCGAAGGAGAAGAAGGCGGCGGCGATCGGCGAGGAGATTTTCTTCCGCCGTCAGGGGCCGTTCGATTTCTCCTGCGCGACCTGCCACATGGAAGTCGGGCAGCGCATCCGTTTGCAGGACCTGCCGTCGCTGTCCAAGCCGGCTGAAGCCCAGAAGGTCGTGGGCGAGTGGCCAGCCTACCGCGTGTCGTCGACCCACGTCATGACGCCGCAGCATCGTCTCTACGACTGCTACTGGCAGATGCGCATCGACAAGCTCGATTTCGGTTCGGATGTGAGCGTGGCACTGACTTCGTACCTCGTGAACACCGCCGCTGGCGGCAAAGTAACAGCTCCGTCCATCAAGCGCTGAGGTGAGGACCCGACATGAACAAACTTGCCTTTGCTGCCCTTGCTGGCGTCGCCGCCTTGTCTGTCGTCGCCTTCGGTCGTCCGGTGGGTGCCGCGGATAAGCCGACCCAGGCCGAAGTTGATGCCGTGCTCGCCACGGGGTGGACCAAATCGAAAGACGAGTGGAAGAAGCGTCTCGACCAGGACGCGACGATGAAGGTGTGTTCTACGACCCGCAACGAGCCGGACAAGGACCTCGCGGCGGAGATCGTCGAGGCCGCCAAGGCGTCGGTCAAGTATCCCGAAGACGGCAAAATGACCGGCGACTGGAAGGAGGGCGAGAAGCTGGCGCAGAGCGGCTACGGCAGGCGCTTCACGGACTACCCGGCCGATCGGCCGAACGGCGGCAACTGCTATGCGTGCCACCAGATCGACAAAAAGGAAGTCAGCTACGGCACGATCGGACCGTCGCTCTACAACTACGGCAAGCTGCGCGATTTCACGCCTGAGGCGGTCAAGGCGGCCTACGAGAAGATCTATAATCCGCACATCGCCTTCCCGTGCTCGAACATGCCCCGGTTCGGCGTCAACGGCGTGCTGACGATCGACCAGATCAAGCACCTCGTGGCGCTGCTCATGGATCCGGAATCCCCGGTCAACAAGTGACATGTGATCGCGGGCTCCAAGGCAACTCGGAGCCCGCGCTCGCAGGCTTCGCCGTGCGTCACTTGCTTTCGTCGTTGCGGCGATCGGGTGGTGCGCGCAGCAACGATGTCAGCACGGTGCTGCTGGCTGCCGCGCCGATGAAGCTGCAACTGCGCCGGCGGCGCGCTTTCCCTGCCGGCACCGGTGTGGACCGTGGGCGGGGGTGCCCCGGGCGCCCCCCTATCGTGGTGGGAGGTCTGCCGGCAAGTCGGCGAGCTGCCCACGCGTCCGCGCTCCGCCCACGCGTCCGCGCTCCAGAGGCTGGCTCCTCAGCTTGGTGTGTTCGCTGCCGCCGACGCTGTCGCCGGCAGGCCCGTCACAAATCGCAGGAAAGGTCCAACTCGATGCTCACCCGCCGCCATTTCATCGAGCTCGCCGCCGCCACCGCCGTCGTAACGGGCTTCGCAGGCGGCCTGACGCGAGTCGCGGCCCAGCAGAAGCTGACGCAGGCCGATCTGTTGAAGTTCGACGCCAAGGGGCAGGTGACACTGCTGCACCTCACCGACATCCACGCGCAGCTGAAGCCGATTTATTTCCGCCCGCCGTCGGAGAACTTCGGCGTCGGCGCCTTCGAGGGCATTCCCCCGCATCTGGTCGGCGAGGACATGCTGAAGCACTTCGGCATCGAGCCCGGCAGCCCCTATGCCTACGCCCACACCATGGTCGACTACATCAATCTCGCGAAGTCGTACGGCCGCCTCGGTGGGCTCGACCGCATCGCGACGGTGGTCAAGTCCATTCGCGCCGACCGCGGTGACGACAAGGTTCTCTTTCTCGACGGCGGCGACACCTGGCAAGGGTCCTACACGGCCCTGAAAACCAAGGGCCAGGATGTCATCGACTGCATGAAGCTGCTGAAGCCGGATGCGATGGTCGGTCATTGGGAGTTCACCTACGGTGATGCGCGCGTCAAGGAAGTGATCGATCAACTCGGTTTCCCGTTCCTCGGCGGTAACGTCGTCGATAACGAGTTCGAGGAGGCGGTTTTCGAGTCGACCAAGATGTTCGAAAAGGGCGGCGTCAAGGTCGCGGTCATCGGACAGGCGTTCCCCTACACGCCGATCGCCAACCCGCGCTGGATGTTCCCCAAATGGTCGTTCGGCATTCGACCCGAGCGCGTGCAGCAACACGTCGACAAAGCCCGGGCTGACGGCGCCGAGGTCGTCGTTCTGCTGTCGCACAACGGCTTCGACGTCGACCAGAAGCTCGCGACGGTGGTCAACGGTATCGATGTCATCCTCACCGGGCACACCCACGATGCGGTGCCCGTGGCGCTGAAAATCGGCAAGACGCTGGTGATGTCGTCGGGCTCGCACGGCAAGTTCGTCGGCCGTATCGACCTCGAGGTGAAAGGTGGCAAGGTTGTTGACTACAACTCGACGATGATCCCGATATTCTCCGATGCCATCGAGCCCGACAAGGAGGTGGCGGCCAAGATCGCGGAGGTGCGCGCGCCCTATGAGGCAGAATGCACCCGGGTGATTGGCAAGACCGAGGGGCTGCTCTACCGGCGCGGGAACTTCAATGGGACTTGGGACGACCTGATCTGCGACGGGCTGATGGCCGAGCGCGACGCGGAAATCGCGATATCGCCGGGCTTCCGCTGGGGCACGACGCTGCTGCCCGGCCAGGACATCACCATCGACGATCTCTATACGCAGACCGGCATGACCTACCCCAACGTCTACCGGCTGGAGTTCACGGGCGAGCAGCTCCACGAGATTCTCGAGGATGTCTGTGACAACCTCTTCCACAAGGACCCGTTCTACCAGCAAGGCGGCGACATGGTTCGGGTCGGCGGCATGGGCTACACCTGTGCGCCGAAAGAGGACAAGGGCAAGCGGATCACCGGCATGACGCTGCTCAAGTCCGGCAAACCGATCGAGAGCGACAAGAAATACGTCGTTGCCGGGTGGGCGTCGGTGAACGAAGGGACCAAGGGCCCCGCCGTCTACGACCTCATGGAGAAGTACATTTCCGAGAAAAAGGTGATTGGACCGATCAAGAACGAGACCGTCAAGATCATCGGAATGTGATTGGCACTGGGCGCCGGATCAAGTGAAGTGAAGACGAGGGGACACGCCCTCTCAACCCCACTTTGTCAGTCATGGGGTCCAGGGGACTAGTCCC
>JBKBNR010000092.1:0-9579 GCA_046295315.1 Hyphomicrobiaceae bacterium | reverse complement strand
TGGTCGGAGCGGGGAGATTCGAACTCCCGACCCCTTGCTCCCGAAGCAAGTGCGCTACCAGGCTGCGCTACGCTCCGACGACGGGCTTGGTGCCGTCAGCTATAACCGATCCGGCGCGGCGGGCTCGGGGCCCGTGGCAACATCGAAACGGCCCCTGAACAAATCGCGGCGGCAGCCGACCGTTCGGGAAACGGCAAGCCGGGCGTCGAGCGGGAGCGGACGCTCCTCACCTGAACCGTGGCGGCGAACCTCAGGGACGACGGGGAATACCGCCGACGCCACGCCAATGCAAGGGCAAAACGAAGCCATGGAAAACTGTCGCGACGCGGCGCAGTTTTCAAGCTAGCGCCGGCGCGGCGACCCGCTGCACGGCGCCGAACTCGGCCTCGAACGCGGCAATCAGGGCCATGTCGACCTCCGGCATCGCCACGATGCGGCCCAGATCCTCGAAGCTGGTCACGCCATGATCGGCGATGCCGCACGGCACGATGCCGCCGAAGTGTGAGAGGTCCGGATCGACGTTGATCGCGAGCCCATGGAACGACACCCACCGGCGCAGGCGAATGCCTATCGCCGCGATCTTATCCTCGACGCCGTCGCCCTTTTCGGGCCGTGCCACCCACACGCCGATGCGACCCGGCCGCACTTCGCCGGTGATGTTGAATGCTGCCAGCGCGCGGATCACCGTGCGTTCGAGCACGCAGACGAAGCGGCGCACATCGCCGAAGCGGCGCTTGACGTCCAGCATCACATAGGCGACCCGCTGGCCGGGGCCATGATAGGTGTATTGCCCCCCGCGGCCGGCATCGAACACCGGGAAGCGGTCGGGGTGCAGCAGATCCTCCCGCTTGGCGCTGGTGCCGGCGGTATAGAGTGGGGGATGTTCGACCAGCCAGACCAGTTCGGTGGCCTCGCCGCGCGCGATCTGCCCCGCGCGGTGCTCCATGAAGCGGAGTGCGGCGGCGTAGTCGGTCAGGCCGTCGCTGATCGCGAGGTTGAACGGAAGCCGCCGTGCGCCGCCCGCATCTCCAGAATGCGGGCTCTGCTGATCACACGATGGCTCCGATTTCGATGTCACGTCAGAGGGATTTCGCAGTTGATGGTGTGGCGGGTACGCGGCCCCGGCTCGGCAGATCAGTTCGCGACGGTCGGCGATGCCGCAGCCGGTCCGCCATCATCCCTCAAAATCCGGCGACGCGCAGCAGACGATTGAAGAACGCGACCGCCGGCACATCGTGACCAAGCGCGAGGGAGAGATGGTTGACGAGGTCGCCCAGGCGCGATGTCCGCTGCGTCTCGATCGCGATGATCTGCTTTTCCGAGAACGGCCCCAACGCATGATGTTGCTCTTTGCCTTCGGACGAACTCTCCAATACATCGGCGCCCGGCCAGGGGCAGGTTCAATTTCCGTCGGGCCCCAGTTCCGTCGGGCCGCAGGTGGTTCGTTTCCAAGCCCCGAGAGAAAAAGCGGGCGAAGCACGAAAGCTCCGCCCGTTACAGTCAGGGTCGTACGATCAGGTGGCAGCGTGGCACCAACCACCCGATGCAAGAAGTACGGCCTATCACCGACTTGGATCAGACATGCCCGAAGTTTGGTACAAGAATAGCGGTCAATCTGTTGGCCGGCGGCGAAAATTCGCATTTGATAACATTGGTTGCGGCGTGCCGTCCGCGGCCGTTGCGCGCGCAACTCCCGCCCGCGGCGCGGACCAGGATCAGTCCGCGACTGCGACCCGGCTCTGTTGAGCCGGCCCTAGAGCGTCACAAGCAAACACGTCAGCCCACGATCTCGTCGAGCCGGAAGTTCATGGCGATCTCACGTTCGGCCGCGGCCGGGCTGTCGGATCCGTGCGAAGAGTTCTCGCCCTTCGAGACGGCGAACAGCTTGCGGATGGTGCCCTCGGCAGCGGCGGCCGGGTCGGTGGCGCCCATGACTTCGCGGTATTTCGCAATCGCGCCTTCGCCCTCGAGCACCTGCACGACGATCGGGCCGGAGGTCATGAAGTCGACCAACTCGCCGTAGAAGGGCCGCTCGGCGTGCTCCTCGTAGAACTTCTCGGCCTGGGCGCGGGTCCAGCGGACGCGCTTCTGGGCGACGATGCGCAGCCCCGATTTCTCGATTGTGGCGTTGATGGCGCCGGTCAAGTTGCGCTTGGTGGCGTCAGGCTTGATGATCGAAAACGTGCGCTCGATGGCCATCGCGTTGGGCTCTCTGTTTCGTGTGATGCTGCGGAGAAGTCGCCGCGCTTATAGCCGCCGCCCCCGATACCATCAAGACACCCCGTCGCCGCTCGGCGTCACGACCCGGGGAATCAGGTTCGCCGGGAGCCGTGCCGAAGGCCCGGGGGCGGTGAAAATGGGTCTCGGCGATGGGTTGCAACGCGATCGCGTCTGATATGTAATGTTATAGTGTTTCTATCTGTCCGAAGGTGCCATGTCGCTCCGCTTCAAGCTGTTCGTTTCCATCGCTGCAAGCGTTCTGGCGACCTTCCTGATCGGCAGCGTGCTGATCTACGCGCATGCGACTGCCAAGATCGAAACCGAGATGCGTGCTGCGCTCGAGGTCGGCGCGCGCATTGCCGGCAATGCGGCAGACGATGTCGAGGAGAGCCGCAACGCCAGCCGCCGCCTCGCGCTGCTGGTTGCCGACTTCAACGGCGATCGCCACCTGCGGGCGTTCGTCGTCGGGCCCGACGGCAGGGAGAGGCTGGCCTCCGTTGCGGCGATACCCAACGAAGAGGCACCCGCGTGGTTCGTCGGTCTGGTCAAAGGCGAGCGGCGCAATGTGGCGGTTCCGTTGCCGGCGGCGTTCGATGGTCTCGGCCGGCTGGTGCTCGAAGCCGATCCGCGCAACGAAGCGAGCGAGGCGTGGAAAGACACACTGAAGACACTGACGATCCTCGCTATCCTCACCGGCATCATCGCGATGTCGGTCGGCGCAATTCTCGAACTTGCGTTGCGCCCGCTCGACCGCATGGCCGAGGCATTCGGTAACATCGGGACCTCGTTGACGGCGATCGAGGGCCCCGAGCGTGGCGCCATCGAGTACATGCGCGTCTATGGCGCATTCAACACGATGGTCGATCGGGTGCGCCAGGCCGAGGCGACCAGCCGGCGGCTCTCCAATCAGCTCCTGTCGGTGCAGGAGGAAGAGCGCGCCGATATCGCCCGCGACCTTCACGACGAGATCGGCCCGTTCCTGTTCGCGGTGGATGTCGAAGCGGCGGCTTTGCAAAGAATTGGTGACGACCATGGCCTCGACGGCGTCAGCGAACGTGTCGCCAACATCCGTGAATCGATCAGTCACATGCAGGGCCATGTGCGCGGCATTCTCGCACGGCTGCGGCCGCCGGCGCTGCTCGATGCCGGATTGGCACACGCCGTCGAAAGGCTGGTCGGGTCGTGGCGGGGCCGGCAGCCGGACATCCGGTTCGACGTCGCCATCGACGTGCCGCCGCTCGACGACGAGATCGAGGGCGCCGTCTATCGCATCGTGCAGGAAGCCTTGAGCAACGCCGTGAGACACGGCCGTCCGTCGCGGATCACAGTTTGCGTCGGCGTGCGCGACGGCCAGTTGAAGCTCGCCGTGAGCGACGATGGCGCAGGGCTCGCCGATCATGCGCCGGACGGCTTCGGCATTCTCGGCATGGAGGAGCGCGCGCGGTTGCACGGCGGGTCGCTGAACGTCCGACCTCGGGTGGGTGCGCCCGGCGTCTCGGTGGAAGCGACAATTCCACTGGCCGGGAGCTTCGCTGACAACGCTCGATACGAAGCGGTAGCGAGGGGGGATGCCGCAACATGACGCCGCAACGCATTCTGCTGGTCGACGATCATGCCGTAGTGCGCGAGGGCGTGCGCCGACTGCTGCTCGAGGTTCAGGGGCTGGAGATCATCGAGGCGAGCTCAGGCCTCGAGGCGCTCGCTCTGTTCCGCAACGAGCGGCTCGACATCGTCATCCTCGACCTCAATCTCGCCGGCATCGGCGGTCTCGAATTGCTGCGCCGTCTGCTGCGCGAGAACCCGAAGGCGCGCGTCATCGTGTTCAGCATGCATGCCGAGCCGATCTATGCGGCCCGCGCGCTGAAGCTCGGCGCGAAGGGTTACGTGAGTAAGAGCGCTCAGTCGGAGGAATTGATCACGGCGGTGAAGCGCGTCGCGGAAGGCGGCCATTACATCGAGCGCGATCTCGCGGGGCAACTGGCGGTTGGACTTTACGGCGGCGAAGACCCGCTGCAGCAATTGACGACGCGCGAGTTGGAGATCCTGCGTCTGCTCGGCGAGGGCAAGAGCATGTCGCAGATCGCCGACGTCATGGGTGTCAGCTACAAGACGATCGCCAACACATGCAGCCTGATGAAGAGCAAGCTCGGTCTCGACCGCACCGCCGATCTCATCCGCGCGTCGATCGAGTTGTTCAGCCGGTAGGCCGCGATCGCGTCGGACGTTTCGGTCGGAGGCGTGAAACGTCGGTCTGAACAAGGACGGCGCACAAGCCATCGGCGCTGGGTAAAGGGGGCGGCGTTCAGTTCGTCGGCGTCGCGGAGGCACCGAACGCGGTCAGAGTGTAGACGACGCGGTGCACGCAGACGATCTCGGCGACGGTGACGCGATCGTTGGGCGATAGGCCGCCGGCACTTGTCACGTTGTAGGCGATGACGTCGCGGCCGTCGTCGAGGCGCACGAGAGCAGACACCTCGCCGCTCATGCCTTCGCCCGGGCTCGTCGACAGTCGCCAGTTGAGAAACGTGCCCGGATGGTGCGCGGCGGGCGTCAACGCGCATTCGCGCGGCGTGTCATCGAGAGGTCTGAGGGCGTAAGTGCCGGCGACCGCGGCGACGACGAGCGCCGCCGCAACACCGGCCAGCAGCTTGCCGCGCCAGGGCGCAGCGCCGGGTTGCGATGCCGCCGTCAGACGTCGCGCCGATGGGTCGCGCAATTCCTTCATGGGTGTTCGGCCACTTCCATCTCAGCCTTGCGCGAGCAGGTTAGCCGAGGCGGGCCTTGCGTCAAAGGGCAAGGCCCCGGACGGCGTTCTGCCCGGCCTAAAGCGGCACGGGGGGCGGCGCGGCGGTGCGCTGTCAGCGAACGGTGAACGTGGTGCGGCCAGTGGCATGACGATGTTCCGTCACGTCGATACCCGTGCCGATGCTTGGCTTGCTGGAGGCACGCGCCACCACATGCACGCGCCGCCCGTCGTCGAGTGCGACGACGACGTCGAGCGCGCCGGACGGGCCTTTGACCGCCATCGGTGACACGCTCTCGATGCGGCCGTGGACGTTGGCCGTGGTCTGGTGCGCGTCGAGATCGATGAGCATGAAGCCGCCACCGATAGCGACCAGCAGGGCGATAGCTGCCGCCGCCCATTTGAGGCGTTGCATTCTGAGTTGACGATCGAGTCTCAGTCGCGTCTCGTGTCGCATTGGTGCCCCCTTCACGTCCGTTTCAAGCCGCCCTCGCGTGCCCGTCGACCAGCCGCACGATGTCGGCCATGATGTCGTTCAACTGGAAATCCTTGGGCGTGTAGACGGCGGCGACGCCGAAAGCCTTCAGAACCTTCGCGTCGTCCGGCGGTATGATGCCGCCGACCACTACCGGCACGTCGTCGAGGCCTTCGGCGCGCATGCGCTCCATGACCTCCTTGACCAGCGGAACATGGCTGCCAGACAAGATCGACAGGCCGACGACGTGCACGCTTTCATCGAGCGCGGCGCGCACGATCTGCGACGGCGTCAGGCGGATGCCCTCGTAGACGACCTCCATACCGACGTCGCGGGCGCGAACGGCGATCTGCTCGGCGCCATTGGAGTGGCCGTCGAGCCCGGGCTTGCCGACCAGGAACTTGATGCGCCGGCCGAGCTTCGCCGACGCCGCGTCGACCGCGGCCCGCACACTGTCGAGTGCGGCGCCGTCGCGGGCGATGGCGGCCTGCGCAACGCCGGTGGGCGCGCGATATTCGCCGAACACCTTGCGCAGCAGACCGCCCCATTCGCCCGAGGTGACGCCGGCCTTGGCACAGCAGATCGACGGCTCCATCACGTTGCGGCCTTCCTTGCAGGCGGCCTCGAGTTCGGCCAGCGCCGCCTCCACGGCATCGGCGTCGCGGGCCGCGCGCCACGCTTTCAGGCGCTCCACCTGCTCGGCCTCGACCGCGGGGTCGACGACCTGAATCGAACCCTCGCCGGCCGACAACGGCGAAACCTCCGTTTCCGTCCACTTGTTGACGCCGACGACGACCTGCGCGCCGCTCTCGATCGCCGCGAGACGCGCGGTGTTGCTCTCGACGAGGCGGCGCTTCATGTAGTCGATGGCTGCCACCGCGCCGCCCATCTTGTCGATCGTGGCGAGTTCGGCCAGCGCCTCCTCCTTGAGCGCCGCGACCTTGCGGGCGATGGCGACAGAGCCGTCGAAGATGTCGCTATATTCGAGCAGGTCGGTCTCGTAGGCCAGCACCTGCTGCATGCGCAACGACCACTGCTGATCCCACGGGCGCGGCAATCCGAGCGCTTCGTTCCACGCCGGAAGCTGCAAGGCGCGGCAGCGTGCGTTCTTCGATAGCGTCACGCCGAGCGCGGCGATGAGAATGCGGTAGACGTTGTTTTCGGGCTGCTGCTCGGTGAGGCCCAGCGAATTGACCTGCACGCCGTAGCGGAACATGCGGTGCTTCGGGTCGGTGACGCCATACCGCTCGGTGGTGATCTCGTTCCACAGTTCGGTGAAGGCGCGCATCTTGCAGACTTCGGTGACGAACTTCAGCCCCGCATTGACGAAGAACGAGACGCGACCGACGACGTTGCCGAACTGCTCCGGGGCCACCTCGCCCGACGCCTTCACCGTGTCGAGAACGGCGATGGCGGTGGCGAGTGCGAAGGCCAGTTCCTGCACCGGCGTCGCGCCGGCTTCCTGAAGGTGATAGGAGCAGACGTTCGTCGGGTTCCACTTCGGCACGTTCGCCGTCGAGAAAACGATGGTATCCTTGATGAGCTTCAGGCTCGGTTCGGGCGGGAACACGTAGGTGCCGCGCGACAGGTATTCCTTGATGATGTCGTTCTGGATGGTGCCGGTCAGCTTGCTGCGGGCGGCGCCCTGCTCGTCGGCGACGGCGACATAGAGCGACAGCAGCCACGCGGCGGTGGCGTTGATCGTCATCGACGTGTTCATCTGCTCAAGCGGGATGCCGTCGAGCAGCGTGCGCATGTCGCCGAGGTGAGAGACCGGGACGCCGACCTTGCCGACCTCGCCGCGCGCCAGTTCGTGATCGCTGTCGTAGCCGGTCTGCGTCGGCAGATCGAAGGCGATGGAGAGACCCTTCTGCCCCTTGGCCAGGTTGGTCTTGTAAAGCGCGTTGGACTTCGCGGCGGTCGAGTGGCCGGCATAGGTGCGGAACAGCCACGGATTGTCGCGCGTCGTGTCAGCCATGAAAATCGTCCCTCGGCCCGAGTTCTGCTGGGTCTGATGTCCTGTCGCGCGCCGGATTACGATTCCGATCGGCGGCGGCGAACCACCGGCGCACGACAAAACTTATTGCACAGCAATATCAGGCGATCAAAAGGACTTTGGGCGAGCGCTTTCGTCGACCCGCCCCGGCTTCCCGGCGGGCGATCAGCCAGCGTGCCGGCGGCGGCGAAATCCTATGGCGTCAGATGTTGTGCACGCGGGTCTTCGGCATATCATGCTTGCGCACGCGGGTCGCCGCGGACACGAGCCGGTAGATCGCCAGCATCAGCAGCAGTGCCGCCAGCATGCCGGCGCACCCGACGATCATCAGGTCGATATCGCGGTCGTTGGTCAGGTCGAGGTCGGCCATCGTCACGGCGTAGTGCATGCCGATGGCACCGGCGAAAAACGCGGCGCCGAACAATAGGGTCAGCCAGCGGCTGTCGAAAAACACATACACGAGATACGAGCCTGCCATCACCAGCATCGTGAGGGAGAGCAGCGTCGTCGGATGTAGTGCTTTGAAATAGATGATGAAGTTTTCCATCTCACCAGCCTCTGGCGGTCGCCGGTCCAGCTCTGCGGCGCCGGTCGGCCGGCCGTTTCTGGACACAACCCCTTTCGTAGTTAGCGCAATATGTTGAAGAACTTATGAATCCTTTCGCAACAGCCGGTCGCTGCCTCTTTATTGCAGCGCAAAATCGTGCTTGATTGCGTCAGGCTGACGACAATCGCGCGCGGCACTTTGGGGGTGCTGGGCGCTGGCGCGCTGCCGTGGTCGACGCGAGGGATGTGAGCGCCTCGGCGCTCGCGTACCGCAGACCGGGATGAACGGTGGTGCCAGCACGTCGGTGATGGCGGCCGAGAGGACCCGGTCGTCGGTCAGAACTTCGAACTTGCTGAAGATGCCGCAACTGACAAAATGTGCCGGGAGATTGCCGAGATATGTCGAGCACGAGCGCTGCCAAGAAGTCGGACGAAGCCGGGTTGAGCACGCCCGCGGTCGTCGCCGCCAAGAAAGACCTCTACGAGGTTGGCGAGATCCCGCCGCTCGGCCATGTGCCGAAGAGCATGTATGCGTGGGCCATCCGCGAGGAGCGCCATGGCGAACCCGACACCGCGATGCAGGTGGAAGTGGTCCCGACCTGGGAACTCGACAGCCACGACGTGCTGGTTCTGGTGATGGCCGCCGGCGTCAACTACAACGGCGTGTGGGCGTCGCTCGGCACGCCGATCTCGCCGATCCGCGACGTCCACAAGCAGCCCTATCACATCGCTGGTTCCGACGCTTCGGGCATCGTCTGGGCCGTCGGCTCGAAGGTGAAGCGCTGGAAGGTCGGCGACGAGGTCGTCGTTCACTGCAACCAGGACGACGGCGACGACGAGGAGTGCAACGGTGGCGACCCCATGTTCTCGCCGAGTCAGCGCATCTGGGGTTATGAGACGCCCGACGGCTCGTTCGCGCAATTCTGCCGCGTCCAGGACCGCCAGTTGCTGGAGCGGCCGAAGCATCTGACGTGGGAGGAGGCGGCCTGCTACACGCTGACCCTCGCCACCGCGTATCGCATGCTGTTCGGCCATCGCCCGCACGTGCTGCGCCCCGGCCATAACGTGCTCGTCTGGGGTGCCGCCGGCGGCCTCGGCGCGTTCGCCGTACAGCTTTGCGCCACCTCGGGAGCCAACGCCATCGGCGTCGTTTCCGAAGAGGACAAGCGCGACTTCGTCATGCAACTCGGTGCCAAGGGCGTCATCAACCGCAAGGATTTCAGCTGCTGGGGCCAGCTTCCCAAGGTGAATTCGCCCGAGTATCACGTTTGGCTCAAGGAAATGCGCAGGTTCGGCAAAGCCATCTGGGACATCACCGGCAAGGGCGTGAACGTCGATTGCGTGTTCGAGCATCCGGGTGAATCGACCATCCCCGTCTCGGTGCAGGTGGTCAAGCGGGGCGGCATGGTCGTCATCTGCGCTGGTACCACGGGCTTCAACCTGACCATGGACGCGCGCTATCTGTGGATGCACCAGAAGCGCGTGCAGGGCAGCCACTTCGCCAACCTGTTGCAGGCGAGCCAGGCCAACAAACTGGTGATCGAGCGTCGCATCGACCCGTGCATGTCGGAAGTGTTTGGCTGGAACCAGATTCCGAAA
>JBKBNR010000091.1:0-9597 GCA_046295315.1 Hyphomicrobiaceae bacterium | reverse complement strand
CGCCTATGTCATACGCGGCGCGGTCGAAAGCATCGGCGCTGGCGATGCGCACGTCGTCGAAACCGAGATGGCGCGCCGCGATCTTGACGCGCATCGCGGCGTCGGTCGGCGTCACGCTGGTGGTCGCGGTAGATGTGGGCGGCAGCGCCGGCATGTCAGAAATCGAGGTTGGTGTAATGCAGCGGCGCCGGCGTGCCGGAGATACGGTCGGCAAGCAACGGGCGGAACGCTGGCCGCGATTTCAAACGCGCATACCAGGTCTTGGCGGGCTCGTAGGAGTTCCACGGCACCTCGCTCAGATAATCGAGTGTCGAGAGATGCGCGGCGGCCGCGAGATCGGCGAAGCTCATGTCGTCGCCAGCGAGCCAGCGGCGCTGATGGGCAAGATAAGAAACGTAGCTCAAATGATAGCGCAGGTTGGCGCGCACGGCACGCAGAACGCCGAGGTCCGGGGCGCCGCCACCCTCGCGATAGCCGCGATAGACCTTCTCCTCCAACACGTCGCGCGTCACCTCGCGGTCGAGCTTGCCGTGGAACCAGTCGACGAGGCGGCGCACCTCGGCGCGTTCCTCGCGGCTGCCGGGAAAAGCTGGAACAGTGCGGCCGTCGACGGGGTGGCGCTTCAGTTCCTCGGCGACATATTCGGAAATGGCATAGGCGCCCGAGAGAATGGTGCCGTTGGCGAGCACCAGCACGGGCAACTCGCCCGCCGGGTTCAGCGCCAGAAGCTCGGAGCGGTATTCCCATGGCCGGGTTTCGGCAAGCCGAACCTCGAGACCGATCTCACCCAGCAGCAGGCGAACCGACCGCGAGCGCGGACACAACCGGTAATGCGTCAGCGTGTGCATGCCGGCCGTGGTGCTCCTAACACAAAAGTAGGCTCGTTTCGGTATGAGCGGGCAGAGTTTGCCGCGCCGCTGTGGCCGCACGACGGCATCGGCAAGCGCGCGAACACTGGTATGACTGCCGGCGACGCGAGCGGCGGCGGCACAGCGACGGCATCACGCACCCGCGAATGCCTGACATGTGACCCAGCGGATGCGCAAATCATAGGCAGCGGAACTACGGAGCCACATCGATGCCGACCTGGCAAGTCATCCTGCTCGGCCTGCTCGAAGGCCTGACCGAATTCATCCCCGTCTCGTCCACCGGACACATCCTGCTGGCCGGTCACTTTCTGGGGTTCCATTCGCCCGGCAAGACCTTCGAGGTGCTGATCCAACTGGGCGCCATCCTCGCCATTCTCACCGTCTATGCGGCGCGTCTCCTCGACATGCTGCTGAAACTGCCGACGGATGCCCGCGTGCGCCGCTTTGTGATCAGCGTCCTCGTTGCGTTCCTGCCGGCGGCCGTGGTCGGCGCGCTCGGGCACTCGTTCATCAAGAGCGTGCTGTTCGAAACGCCGATGCTGATCTGCGTGATGCTGATCGTCGGCGGCGTCATCCTGCTCGTGGTCGATCGCCTGGCTCCGGAACCGCGCTACGCGGACGCCATGGATTTCCCGCCGTCGCTGGCGTTCAAGATCGGTCTCGTGCAGTGCCTCGCCATGATCCCCGGTGTGTCGCGCTCAGGCTCGACCATCGTCGGGTCGATGCTGCTCGGCGCCGACAAGCGCTCGGCGGCCGAGTTCTCGTTCTACCTCGCCATGCCGACCATGGCGGGCGCCTTCGCCTATGACCTCTACAAGAATGGCGCCTCGCTTTCCGCCGACGATGTCACGAGCATCGTGCTCGGCTTCGTCACCGCGTTCGTCGCCGGCGTGTTCGTGGTCCGCTACCTGCTCGCCTATGTCAGCAAGCACGGCTATGCGCTGTTCGGCTGGTGGCGCATCATCGTAGGAACAGCGGGCCTTGTCGCCTTGCTGGCGCTGGGCGACGCGTCATTCGGCGTCGCGGCGTGAACATCGAGCGGTCGCCAGAAAAGGCCGCTTTCGCATTTGTTGCAGGCACATGATGCCTTTTAAGGCGCGGCGCTACCGGGCAAGCGCCGCCACCTCACGTCAGGCCGCGTGAGACGTCGCTGGCGACGTTAGCACCTTGCGCAAGGCTTCGGCGTCGGGTGCGGTGCGCAGCCGTTCGAGAGTCGCTGAGTCGCGAACCAGTCGAGATATGCGCGCCAATGCCTTCAAGTGGTCGCCGCTGGCGTGCTCGGGTGCAAGTAGCAGGAAGATGATGTCGACCGGTTCGTTGTCGTGCGAGTCGAACGGTATCGGCTCCTCGAGCCGCGCGAAAAGACACACGATCGACTTGACCGAGCGGAACTTGACGTGGGGTATCGCGATGCCGCGTCCGAGGCCGGTGGAGCCCAGACGCTCGCGCTGCAACAGGGTATCGAAGATCTCGCGACCATCGATGCCCGTTATTTCCGAAGCCTTTTGGGCGAGTTCCTGAAGAGCAAGTTTCTTGCTCTTCGCTTTCAGCGCCGGAATGACCCCATTCGGCGCCAACAGATCACCGAGGTCCATCGTCGTTGCCGTCCTACACTAAGTTCCGGCCGTATCGGCCATCCGACCTGATCCGGCGCTGGAGCACTGCCCCGCCCAGTACCCGCGGTTCGCAGGAATCTGAGCCGGACATTTCGCGCCAGCACCCAGGCTCTGGAGCGCATTCAACTCGAACGATCACTCGACGGTCCCTGGTATCGACTGCCCGAGACGTTCGTCTGCGGAGGCCGGTGATGCCTTGCGACGCCGACCCGGCCGAAGAACTGCCGGAACCACGGACCGTAACGGTTACGCGCCACGCCCCTCAATAGCCGGACAGCAAGTTCCGAGCCACCCAGCGATCCGCATTGCACCCGTCTGCCGCCGGGTTGCGGCCAGGAGCCTCTCAAGGGCCGCCACCCTTCACAACCACCACTTCAAATCGACCGGCCGACCGCATGGGCCGGTCATGCAACTATCGATCGCGCCTGTCAATCGCTCTGGCGTCGCCGCCGTTGCCCTTGTCGAGGCCTCCGTGCCCGACCAACACGCGTTCCGCGACCGCGCCAGGAAACGCCGATGCGCAAGAATTGGCCTGCTTCCCGAACAACTTAGCCGAGCGCTCCTGCAACCCGGCCTGCTACGATTTCGCGGGCTGGCGCCCGCCGCGAAGCTACCCCGCCGGTTGTGCAGAAGGGTCGATCCAGCCGACGTTCCCGTCGACGCGGCGATAAACCACGTTCAGTCCACCGTGCGCGGCATTGCGGAAAACCAGGAACTGATTCTCGGACAGATCGAGGTGCATCACGGCTTCGCTGACCGAGAGATCCTTGATGCCGCGCTCGGCCTCCGCGATGATCACGGGCGCTTCCGCCGGGGCCTCGCCGTTCTCGTCGTCGTGCGTTTGCACGGTGTAGTCGCGGGCCCGCGTCTCGGCGGGGAAGCCGTCGTGCTCGCGGGGGCCATGATGGCTCTTCAACCGTCGCTTGTAGCGCCGCACGCGCTTCTCCAATCGCTCGACGGCCGTGTCGGCGCTGGCATAGGCATCGGCGCCGTCGCCGTGCGCCTCGACCTGCAGCCCCGTGCGCAGCCGGATCGTGCAGTTGGTGCGAAACCCGACACGCTCTTTTTCGAGGCGGACATGGCCTGACAATTCGGGGCCGATGTACTTCTCGAGCACAGTGGAAATCTTGCTCAGAATATAGGTTTTGTAGGCTTCGCCTGCATCGACATTCTTGCCAGTGACTTGGATCGTCATCTCTTCGCCTGAGCTGGGATTTCGAAAAAAGGGGGGAGAGTGATCGGAGCGCTATGTCACGACTGAAGCTTCACCTCCATTGCCGCAGTGGCGGCTCAGCTTGCGCTCGAAACCGCCGCACTCGCGTCGAAGGTGTCTCGATCGAGCGACGGCTTCCGGGTCCGGGAATTGGCCGGAACGCATCGTGAATACTATGAACGGTAGAACGGGTGCCGCCCCCTGTCAAATGACCACTCGTGACCCGTCTCTTGAGTTCGCCCACCCCGCCGATATCGACAGCGCCAACTCGGGAGACACCCGGGACACGAGAGACATCGTCTCACGCGCGTGATCGAAGTCCGGACGTTCGCGCTGAACCGGGCCGCCGAGGGTGGCCAACTTCTCAAACATCACGCGCGTGCCAATGTCGAAACATCGTTCGCGCATCGAAACCGCATGGCGCTGCATCAATCGACGCGGCTGACGCGCTCGGTCATCTGCTTTTCGCGGCGGCGCTGAACCGACGAGGGTATGCGCATCGCCTCGCGGTACTTGGCGACGGTGCGCCGCGCGATGTCGATACCGTCGGTCTTCAGCCGCTCGACGATCTTGTCGTCGGACATGATGGTCCGCGCCGTCTCGCCGTCGATGAGCTGCTTGATGCGGAAGCGGACCGCTTCCGAGGAATGTGCTTCGCCGTCGTCGGAGTTGGCGATCGAGGAGGTGAAGAAATACTTGAGTTCGAAGATGCCCCGCGTCGACGACAGATATTTGTTGGAAGTGACGCGCGACACGGTCGATTCGTGCATCTGAATGGCATCCGCGACGGTCTTCAGATTGAGCGGGCGCAGATGCTGGACGCCGTGCGTAAAGAATCCGTCCTGCTGGCGCACGATCTCCTCGGCGACGCGCAGGATGGTGCGGGCGCGCTGATCGAGGCTCTTCACGAGCCAGTTAGCCGTTTGCAGGCATTCCAGCAGATAGCCCTTGTCGCGCTCGTTGGGATTGCGGGCGGAAACCTTGGTATAATACGAGCGGTTGACCAGCACGCGCGGCAGCGTTTCGGAATTGAGCTCGACGAGCCAGCTTCCGTCATGGGCCGGTCGCACGAAAACGTCCGGCACGACCGGCAGCACCTGCGTCGAGCCGAACGCCAGGCCCGGCTTGGGGTTGAGGTGCTTGATCTCCTGGATCATGTCGCGCAGTTCGTCCATGTCGCAGCCGACGGCGCGTTTGAGGCCGGCCAGATCGTGCTTCGCCAGCAGATGCAGATTGTCGAGCAGCCCGGCGATCATCGGATCGTAGCGGTTCTGATCCTTGAGCTGCAAGGCGAGGCATTCGGCGAGCGAACGAGCAAACACGCCCGGCGGGTCGAGCGTTTGGACCTTTACCAGCGTCGCCTCGATCATTTCAGGCGTCGCGCCGAGCTTGTCGGCCAGTTGCTCGAGATCGGCGACGAGGTATCCGGCATCGTCGACGCTGTCGACCAGGTATTGGCCGATCAGCCGCTCGGCCGGTTCTGCGAGCACCAGCGGGATCTGCGCCACCAAGTGATCCTTCAGCGAGAGTTCGGCGGCGACATACGCTTCGAGATTGTTGTCGTCGTCGCCGATGGAATTGCTGCGGCCGTTGACGCTCGACCAGCCGGAATCGCCGAGTTCCGTCACCGGCGTGTCAGGATAGACGTTTTCGAATTCGGTGTCGAAGGCCGCGACCGGATCGGCCGGGGTCTTCGCCATGTCCAGCCACGGCTCGTCGGCGCTCTGTGCGCCGCGATCGAGGCCGTTCGTCTCGACCGCCTCGGCGTGACCGCCGCTCTCGGCATCGCCGTCGCGGTCGGCGCGCTGCGGTGCGCCGGAATCGGCGGTCAGGCCGTCGGTGACGGAGGCCGGTTGCTCGGCGGCGTCGTTCGCTTCGCCGCCAGCCGGCACCGGCCCGTCGCCTGCTTCCATGCGTTCGAGCAGCGGGTTGCGCTCCAGTTCGGTTTCGACGAACTGCGTCAGCTCCAGGTTTGATAATTGCAGTAAGCGGATGGCCTGCTGCAGTTGCGGTGTCATCACCAACTGCTGGCTCTGCCGCAACTCTAGCTTGGTCGTAAGCGCCATACCCTTAGCCTTCGCGCCGCGCGTTGCGGAGCCTTCGCCTTCGCGGCCTCGCCGATTGCCCGTCCGCCGTCAGGTATAATCAACGCTCGTTAACGAACATATCTCCGAGGTAGACCCGGCGCACATCCTCGTTGGCTATGATTTCCTGCGGGTTACCGCTGGTCAGCACGTTGCCGTCGTAGATGATGTAGGCGCGGTCGATCAGCGCCAGTGTTTCGCGGACATTATGATCGGTGATGAGAACGCCGATGCCGCGGTCCGTCAAGTGGCGGACGAGTTGTTGAATGTCGCCGACGGCGATCGGGTCGATGCCGGCGAACGGTTCGTCGAGCAGCATGAACGACGGCCGTGTCGCCAGCGCCCGGGCGATCTCGCAGCGACGTCGTTCACCGCCTGAGAGTGCGATGGAAGGCGATTTGCGCAACCGCCCGATATTGAACTCGTCGAGCAGGTCGTCGAGCTGCTGGCGGCGCTTCTTCGCCGACGGTTCGACCAGCTCCAGCACCGCCATGATGTTCTGCTCGACCGTCAGACCACGAAAGATCGAGGCTTCCTGCGGCAGGTAGCCGATGCCGAGCTTGGCGCGCTGGTACATCGGCAGGTTGGTGACGTCGACACCGTCGAGGGTGATGGTGCCGCCGTCGGCCGGCACGAGGCCCGTGATCATGTAGAAGCAGGTCGTCTTGCCGGCGCCGTTCGGTCCGAGCAGTCCGATCGATTCCCCGCGCCTGACGCTGAGGCTCACCGAGCGCACGACCATGCGCTTCTTATACGACTTCTGCACCTGATTGATGGTCAGGTAGCCGGGGCCACTTGGGCCGGCGTCCGCGAACCCATCCGCCAGCCGCCCTTCCTCGTCGAGTTCGGCGCGCATCACGGCCGCCGTGTCGGCGGGCAAGCCGCGAGCAGCGCCGCCGGTCAGGGCCCGGGCGTTCCCGGGGAACGCGGCAGCGCTCGGCGGCGGGTCGGCGGATTGGCGGCGGCTGAACATCTGGATCGACAGGTCCGGTTGTTAGGGTCGGGTTCGGTCTGGAGCGGTGTCACGAACCATCCGCACCGACCCGGCAGCGGTAGCACGATCTTCTCCGTCTCTCCACCAGCCTCGGTTCATGGCGCGACATGGCGTCGGTTCTCGGGCGAAGCAAGCCACCGGCAGACAATTCGTCGTCGTGTCAGTTCGGGGCCGGTGGCTGCTGGCCGGAGCGCGCCTGCGAGCCCCCCCCGGTCGCAGGCTTCCGGTTCGCGGCGCCGGGTTGCGGCGCCGGCGCCGTCGTGCCGCCTGCATCCTGGGGAAAGAACACCGCGCTCGGCCGCGACGGCTGGCGGACCGCTTGCCATCCCCCACCCGGGCGTTCTGCGCCGGCCTCGGGGGCGGCGGAGTTATCCGATTTGATCACCGCCTCGCCGGTCGCCAGATCGACCGTCAGCCGCGTTCCCTTGACTACGTTACGTCCCTGAGTCAGCACCACGTCGCCGCCGAGCGTGACGGTATTCTGCTCGGTGTTGAAGTCGGCCCAGTCGCCGCTGGCGCTCTGGCCGCCGGCCGATTTCACCACCACCTTGCCGCGCGCCTGCACCCGCGTCAGCTTTGCAGGTTGCGCCGGCGCTGCCGGCGCCGCCGGACGCGCGGCAGGAAGCGGGTCACCCGCGAACGACGAGGTGACGCTTGCGGACCCGGTGAAGTTGGCGTGCAACTCGTTGGCCCGGATGGTCGTAGAACCTTGCGCCACGTCGACGTTGCCCCGGAACACGGCGACGCCCGCCTTTTCCTCCATGTCGAGGCGGTCGGCGGTGATAGCGATCGGTTGGCCCGGCTCGCCGCGGAAACTCGACATGGCCACCATCCCGCCTTCGGCATCGGCCTTGGCCCGCTTGGGCTTGGCCTTGCCGGCTGCGGTGTTGTCGCCGCCCTGCACCAGTCGCGCGCTGATCCTTCCCGCGCTGCCACCTTCGCCGGGTGACGTGAGGCTCGAGCGACCGCTGCTCTGGTCGACCGTCAGCCGGCGCCCCTTCAGCATGTTCTGACCCTGCACCAGAACGACATCCCTGCCCGTCAGCAAGGCCGTCTTGGCGGTGTTGTCGAACTCGGCGTAATCGCCGGTCGCGCGCCGGTCGGCCCCCGAAACGATGACGACGTCGTCGTCGATCATCGCGACGTCGCGGGCCGTGTCGAAGGCGGCGGTGCGGCCGCTGACGCGGGTATCGGGGGCACGGAAGATGGTCACCCCGCCGTCGATCGTGGCGCGGTTCGCGCGGGCGTCGTAGAGTGCGGTGGCGCCGCTCATGCGGATGTCGGGGCCGTCCGTAATCGACACCGGTCCACTGGCGACGATGGATCGGATCGATGACTTCGGCCGAGGTGCCGCGGCTGGGTCAGCGGGCGTTGGCGGTGCGGCGGCGCCGGTCAGTCCGCCCGATGGCGAGCCGTCGTAGGCGATGCGCAACTCCGGCGCACGCAGTGTTGCCGTGCCGCGCGTCGCCACCACGCCGCCGGTGAACACCGCGACATGCTTGGCGTCGTCGATGTCGAGGCGGTCGGCATTGATCGTTATCGGACCGTCGTCGCCAGCCGCGAACAGCCGGCCGATGGTGTCCCCCCCGGTCGATGTGGCGCTCGGCAGCGATGCCGCGGCGGCTTGCTGGGGCGCGGAGCCATGTGCCGGCGTCTTGGCGCCGGGTTTCAACAGCGCTTTGACTTCGCCCGCGAACGTGATTTCCTTCGTCTTCTGCCGGATCGTCATTCCTTTGGAGCGGATGACACCGGCCGCGTTGCCGACTGTGACCGGCTGCTTGGTCTCTATGATGCCGGTCTTGAGACCGACATCGGCGACGACCATGCGCGCCCAACCGCCGTTGGTCGAGTTGATGCGGATATTGCCGGCCAGCACCAGCTTGTCGTGTTCGGAGTAG
The DNA here is from genome assembly GCA_046295315.1 of Hyphomicrobiaceae bacterium. Taxonomy (GTDB): domain Bacteria; phylum Pseudomonadota; class Alphaproteobacteria; order Rhizobiales; family Hyphomicrobiaceae; genus JAEUMD01. The sequence goes on along the minus strand of JBKBNR010000091.1, from coordinate 923 downwards.
TAGTCCGCGCGGTTCGCGGTCAGCTTGGTGACGGTCTTGTCGGCGGCGCGCAGATTGCCTTTCACGTCCGCCAGTTGAATCAGTCCGCGCACTTTCGCCGAAAGCACCTGGCGCGCCGTCGCCGCCGTCACCTCGTACTCGCCGCCATCCTTGGTGTAACCCGTGTAGCGCGGGTTGTTCATCGTCAGGTGCTCGGGCAGCACACGCGGTATCTCGAGCTTCTCGGCCATTCTGCCGAGCCCCGAGATGTCGAATACCGCGGCGGCATAATAGACGACGATCAGAAGTGCGGCGGCCGGCAACAAGCGGCGGCTCGCGCGAACGAGCCACGAGTGCCGCTTGGCGCGTCTGACGCTCGATGCGCGATCGACGTCGACGACGATGCCGCGGCCCTGGCGTCCCGCCGCGAGTAGGTGTCGATCCATGTCGTGATTGAGCGTCATGGGGCTGGTCCGTGCTGTCCGTCAGCCCATCTCCGCGGGAACACAGGCGCCAAACCGGAACGAAGTCGGCAGACGAAGACCCCGTGCATCTCCCCACGACCAATGTCGGCGGCGCAGTTTCGAACCCGATTGCGGCGGTCAGTGGGCAAGAATGTCCATATCCTCAAAACCGGCGAGATCGAGCGCCGCGCGGGTGGGGAGAAACTGGAATGCGGCTGCCGCCAACGCCGTTCGCCCCTCTCGCGCCAGCATGGCGTCGAGGCGCTCCTTCATGGCGTGCAGGTAGAGGACGTCGGAGGCCGCGTAAGCGATCTGTTGTTCGCTGAGCGTATCGGCCCCCCAGTCGGAACTCTGCTGCTGCTTCGACATCTCGACACCGACCAGTTCCGCGGCAAGATCCTTCAGGCCGTGCCGGTCGGTGTAGGTGCGGGCCAGCTTGGAGGCGATCTTGGTGCAGTACACCGGCGCGACGTCGATGCC
>JBKBNR010000090.1:0-9606 GCA_046295315.1 Hyphomicrobiaceae bacterium | reverse complement strand
CCAGTCGCCGATCGCCGGATCGTTCGCATACGCGGCATCAAAAGCATCGGCGATCCGCCTGAAATCAGCGGCGAGCGATCCCGTGTAGCTCACGTTCTCGGCATCCAACGGCGACGCGGAAAGCACGAGCGTACCGACGGTCTGGTTCTGCGGCGAGGTGTACCACTCCGAGAACCGAATCGCATCTTCCGTCTGCGCAACCTTCAGCACAAGGTCGTTGCCCTCGCGCGCCAATCGGATATCGCCGCCCGCAATCGCACCGAGAGCCAGGCTGTCGCCAGCCTCTCCGCCCCCGCCTGCGACCAAGGCAGGCTGGACCGTGTCGCGGCCGTCGCCGAGGTTGAAGATGATCGTGTCGGTCCCCGCACCCGGAGCGATCGCGTCGTCGCCCGTTCCGCCGGCAAGGACATCGTCGCCTGCTGCGCCAATCAAGGTGTCGCCCTCCGAGCCACCGACCAGCACGTCGTTACCGTGGTCGCCAAACAAGTGGTCGACGCCCGCTCCGCCCTGCAGCGTGTCGTCGCCCTCTCCACCGACGAGCGTGTCGCTACCGGTGTTCCCGTAGAGGGTGTCGTTGCCGGTCCCGCCGTCGATTACGTCATCCCCCTCGGCGCCGACCAGCAGGTCGTTACCACCGAGGCCGTTCATCACGGACGGACCGCCGCCGGGTGCATAGAGCGCATCGTCGCCATCGGTCCCTTCGAGCGTCCCCGGAACCGAAACGACTTCGACCGATCCGTCCGCGTGGACGCGCCACACCGTACCGTCGGCAAACTCGACGCGTTCGAGAACGGAGCTCGGTGTCACGGAAGCGAACGAAGAGAACCAGCGTTCGAAGCTCACCGCGTCGGTACCGTTGACGTGGGCGAACACAAGCGAATCGCCTTGTCGCGACACCTGGATGTCGGCCGGACCGATCCCTGCGCCGAACTTCAACGTGTCGAGCTCCTTCAACGGCACGGGAATCGCGCTGTTGTCGGAGCGAGCGACTGCGCGCACATCCTCCGGTGTTTCGTCGAGCACGTAGTCGACGTAGCCCGGACCGGCTTCAATCAAGTAGTCGATATCCGCAAACGGCTCGGGGCGGAAGCGCGGCGCATCGTGCCGGACGGTGTCTCTGCCGTCGCCGAGATTGAACACATAGGCGTCGCCATCGCGCGTGCCAAAGATCACATCGTTACCGGTTCCACCAATGTACGTGTTGCCGTCGCTGTAAAACTCGTCCGCGCCACCGCCGAACGAGTAGCCCAGCCAATCATTGCCGCCTCCGCCGTCCAAGACGTCGGCACCTTTGCCCCCGAGAAGCTGGTCGTTGCCAAGACCACCCAGTAGCACATCGTTGCCACGCCCGCCGAGAAGCTCGTCATCCGAATTGGTGCCTTCGAGTCGGTCGTTGCCATCGCCTCCGTATCCGCGCGTGACATTCGTGAGCGCGTTGACGCGGTCGATCGTATTCAGATCCATTGGCGGCGCGAGCGCCAGCAGGTCGCTGCGGCTCAGAATGGTGCCGTCGGCGAACTCGATCTGCTCGACACCGAATCCCTTCGGCATCTGGGGTGTCGGCATGGCGAGTTCGACCTGCTCCCCGTCACCCCACTGGACTACCAGGACCGGCAGTTCGACATCAAACGGGCGTAGCGGCGTACCGATTGGGGCGACGAATTGCCAATCACCGTAGTAGTTGTCGAGCGACCGGAGTTCGACATCCTCGACCGAGACGCGCAGCACGCGTGTCGTCCACGAGAAGGTCAGGTCAGACGAAGCAACGCCAGGCGGCAAAACGAGCGTGTCGATCGCCGCTGGATCAGCGTTCAGCCGCGCCAGGATCTGTTCTTCAGTCGCGTCCGATACGCCAAGGTCGCTGTCGCGGACGGTCGGCATCGGATCGCCCCGGTCCACGATCAGATCCCTTCCATCACCCGCGAATCGGTAATACCGATCGGAACCGAAGTTGCCGTCCAGCACATCGTCCCCTGCGCCGCCGATGATCCAGTCATCGGAAACAGTTCCGGTGATCCTGTCATGGCCGGCATTGCCATACAGCAGCGCGGGTTGATCGGTCGGCGTAAAGAAGCTTCGCCAGCCGGGAACGATCACGTCGTCGCCTTCGCCGGCGTCGACAATGGCGCCGCCATAGACTGTGATGGTGTTGTTTGCCGCCCCGGTCGTGAGGCTGTCGACAACGATGCGCTCTTTCACATCGAGGACCCGATCAGTGATCTGCGCGGTTCGCGGCACGTACTGCACCGATCGCCGGTATCCCACGATGATCGTGCGTTCGTTGGATGTTGACGGTGCACCCTCGTATCCACCGCGGGGCTGGGCCGGTATCGTCATCGTGATAGGAACCGAGACCGTGACTGGCTCATATACGGTCCGCTCGGACACACTGCGCGACAGTTCAGTCGCCGTGACAGAGGTCGTTCGCTGCCGCGCAGTAGCCGTCGTGTCATTCACAAGGCGCGAATCGACCGCGAAGGTCCCGGAAACGTACTGTGTATCAGTCCCGCCCAGCCCGTTTGACGCGATCAGCGTGCCACGCAGCGATCCGTCTTCGGCCAGAACCAGACCGCGCGCCAACTGTGCCGCCAGCCACTGGCGACGCGCGTCGCGCAAGTACTCTGCTCTCGCTTGCGAGTAGTCCGCCACGCCGACGCCCGTAGGCACGGCAGGCAATTCATCGAGAGCCACGGTTGTTCCATCGGCCAGACGAACCGTCCATCCGACAGGATTAAGCGCAGCGCCTCTCATCAACGCGCGGTCGGTACTCGACCAGACGAGTTCGATGTCCGTGCCCGCGCGGACGATCCGCAGGTCTGAGAGGCGTACGTCTCCGCCTAGTTGGAGCAGCCCGCCGTCATCGCGTATCTCGTCGAGTCCCGAACCCAATCCAAGCCGATAGGTGTCGGCGCCCGTCCCACCGATCAGTACATCGCGGCCGATTCCGCCGTCGAGCACATCGTCGCCGGCGCCGCCGTCGAGCGTGTCATTTCCGCTCTTGCCAAGCAAGACGTCACTCCCGGTTTGCCCGATCAGAACGTCGCTGCCTTCATGACCGTCAAGAGTGTCGTCGTGCCCGGTACCGATGATTCTGTCGTCCGCACTCGTTCCCTGGTAATCGGCCGCGTTGGACGATCGGAGGAGAAGCTCACCTGCCGTCCAGCGCGTACCATCCCCAAACGCGACGCCGCCTACTGCGCCTGACAAACCACCGGTGATTCGAAGTGATTGGCCGTTGGTGAGTCCAATCTCGATCGAATTCTCTCCCGGCCCTTGCACAACGACCCTTACGTTCAAGGCAGTCGCTCGGACGCCAGCGCCGAAAATCACCTCGTTGTCGCCCTCCGCGTCGACGATCGTGTCGCTGCCGTCACCCAGGTTGTACCGGTAGACGTCGTCGCCGTCGCCACCGTTGAGCGTGTCGTCGCCCGCGCCTCCGACAAGCGTGTCATTGCCGCCCTCTCCGTAGAGTGTGTCGTTCCCGGCGCCACCTTCCAGATAGTCGTCGGTCTGTCGCTCCAAGTGCAGCGCCGCGTTGCCGAAGTCACCGTAGAGAACATCGTCCTCCGTGCCGCCGAACAGGCTATCTCTCCCACCTCCGCCAACCACCGTATCTCGTCCGGCGCCGCCATCAAGAAGGTCGTCGCCCTCATTCCGGACGTCGTACGCCACGTTGAACGAGGCGTCGTCCATCAGGACGGCATCCCCAAGAAGAGTGTCGTCCCCCGCGTCGCCATATAGAAGATCCGAGCCGCCACCGCCCTGAACCAGATCGTTGCCATCTCCCCCCTCGACGTAGTCGTCGCCGTGGACACGGGAGTCAGCCACCCGGATATAGCCGTCGCCAAACAAGCGGTCGCTCCCCGCACCACCGAGCAGGACGTCGGATCCTTCGCCACCTCCGGCAACGTCGTTTCCGGCCCCTCCGTCGAGAATGTCGTCGCCGGGCAGGGCACCGAGGTACAACAAATCTCCGACCAGATAGTCGCCGCCTTCCCCACCAACCAGGACATCGCTGCCCCCTCCCCCGACAAGCGAATCGTTGTCAGCGCCTCCATCGAGATAGTCACCGCCCCCACCGCCATAGATCGAGTCGTCTCCGCTCTCGCCAAAAGCCAAGTCCGCGGCGCCGTCAAGCGCGGTTTCCGGCTGATCAAACCCGTGCGGCGCAATGGTCGTGTTCAATCTCCCTTGGGCATCTCTGCCCGCATGAAGGACCCAGTCCGCCCCTCGCGAAAACTCCACCAACCCCGAAGCTGCCGCGGCGGCGGGGTCCGTTGAACCGGACCAAGTTCGCGCTGCAGTCCAGATCGTGTCGTTGCCTGAGCCTCCGTAAATGGAGTCGCTGCCACCCCCACCGCCAATGAAATCGCTTCCGTCACCGCCGCGAATCAGGTCGCCTTCGGCCTCGCCGTCGATGCGGTCGTCATGCATGCCCCCGTCGATGGTGTCGTTGCCGCTGCCGCCCGCCAGTACGTCCTGATCGGCACCGCCATTGATCGTGTCGGCGCCCGCCCCTCCCGCAACACGATCTTGACCGGCTCCCGCGTTGATCGTGTCGTCGCCACCGCGGAATGCATCGATCACGTCGGCGCCTCCGCCAGAATCGATGAAGTCGTTACCGGTGCTGTCGCGCAGGTAGTCGGCCTTGTCCGGCTGGGCGGCTCCAGTCGTTAGCACGTTGCCGAGATCGTCATAGCCGATCTGCACTCCATCGGTCGCCGGATCGTATCCAGATCCTGCAAGTCACCCAGGATCTCGCGCGTGGTGCTCACCGGTGGCTGTGACGGAAGGGGTGTATCGGACAGATCAATCGCCAGCGTGCCGCGTCGCCAGTTGCGCACAGTGATCCGGTTTGGGGTTCCGGCCTGTTGGATGACCAGCGTGCCGCGCCCGGCATCGGCTGCCGACGGCGAAAACATGAAGGTCCACTGCCGATCCGCGCTTGCCCAGACGTTGGCGGATATCTTCAGCCCTTGCGGCAGCGTGGCGCCGCCGTAGCGGATCTGGCCGTCATCGCCGGCGTCGATCACCGTGTCCTGCCCGAAGTCGCCGGCGAACTCGTAGGTATCGAAGCCGGTGCCGCCGAGCAACTGGTCGTTGCCGGTGCCGCCGTCGAGTGAATCGGCATCCAGACCGGCCAGCAGAATGTCGTTGCCCTCGCCGCCGCGCAGCACATCGACGCCGGCGTTGCCTACGAGCAGATCGTGGCCGACTCCGCTCTCAATGAAGTCCGCGCCTACGCCGCCGATCGCGGCATCGTTGGCATTGCTTGAGGCAGTGAAGTTCATCGGTGCAGCACCTTGCTGCACATGCCAAACGCTCTTGCCGCGCAGATAAACGGAATAATCCTGTTCGGCCCCGAAGGCCGGCTGCACCGCTTGCTCCAGCCGCGGCAACGCCTTGGAGGCCGAAAGCGACGGCAGCATGCCAGCGCCCACGATGCGGCCGAGATCGAAACTCAGATGGCCCGCCGCGACCGAAAAGACCTGCGTCGGATCGGTGTCGTGGTAGTGGTACTCGACGGCCGCAGCAATCAGCGCGTCGCGCGCTTGTGTCTGCGCCAACCCCGTGTCCCCGGCCAGCTTCAGCACATCGGCGGCGAAACGATCCAGCACCTGTCCGGCCGCCTGCCCCTCGATGCCCCAGTGACGGCGCATCAGGCGATGCAGGAAGTCTGCCTCCGGCGCAACCTCCGGATCGCGCGCCTCCAGGGTCTTGTCGAAGATCACGCTCGCAACGCTGGGCACGCGCCGCACCGCTTCCAAGAACTGCGAAGATTCCAGCGTGGCGGCGTGCAGCAGGATCGAATGCAAGTCCACCGGCGCTGCCGGGCTGGCGCCAATTCCGATCGTGAAGTCGCGCGCCGGATCGACGATCGTGAAGTTGCGGCCGAGGCGCTGGGTCACGATCTCGCCTTCGATCGAATATGCGGCGACATTGCGCTCGCGCTCAATGAAACTCGAATCGATCAGGTAGCGATCCAGCGTCGAATCGGTCAGCCCCTGCACGCGCAGCCGGCTCGCGTAGTCGTTGATCAGCGGCGCGCGGGTGGCGCTCAACTCAAACGGCGCCGGCGCAAACACCGTGGCCGGCCGATCGAAGTACACGGCCATCAAGGAAGCTAGACCGCCACCCAGCGAATGGCCGGTGAAACTGATGTTGTCCCCGTACTGGCGTCTGACGCGAATGTACAACTGCATCGCCGCCAGCACCTGCGGCGAGTACTCGCCAGCGGCTGCCGGGACGTTGCCGAACAGAAAGTCGCTCACCTTGCTCTCGTTGGTGCCGGTGTAGGCGATGACGATCTCGCCCGTGGCGCGATGCCGGAACACGCCGGCGGAAAAGCCGGTCACCGGGTCGTCGCGGTGCAATTCGAGCTGCTGCCAATCTTCGCTCAGTAGAATCTCGTTCTTACCGGTCTTCGTGTAAACCCTCGCTGACAACCGTGCATAGTCATTGACACTTGCCATCGGCTCCTCCCGTCAGTTGAAAATCAGTCCCTCGTTGCACCCACGATCGCGCTGTCGCCATGCCGGCTCGTCGAAAGTAATGACTAGGTACTCGTTCGCAATCCGTTCCGCCGTGGAGTTCCACTGCCAACGCTCGCCTTCGGTGACCACGCCGCTGGGCGGGATGCCGCGGTAGTTGACGAGCAAGTTGGCTGGCTTGCCGAAGAAGCGCGACTCCACCGGCCGGTACGTCCAGCGGCCGTCGGCGTACTCGAACTGGATGTAGTCCGGCTTGGGCCGGCCGTACTTGTTGAACTCCTCGCAAAACAGCGGTGAGGCGATCAGCACCCAGCGCACGTGCGACTCGCCCGGCTGCACACGCATCAGTACCAGCGAATCATCGGTGTCGAAGTGCACGCCATCCGGAAACACGATTCGTTCTTGCTCGGGCTTCCAGCCGGGATGACTCAGCTCGTAATAGGTGCGCTTGAGCTTGGTCTGCCGGCGCAGTTCGATGCGCGTGCCGTCTTCGAACCAGATCACCTCGCGCCAGGCCAGCCGCTTCGTGCCCCAGAAGAAGGCGAACCACACGATCAGCGCTGCCAGCGCCAGCAGCGACCCTGCGAAGATCCACCAACCCCAACGCCGGCGCTTCGGCGCTCCTGCGGTTGCGGACGGTGTCACGGCCACCTCGTCGCGCGTCGTGCCCGGCATGCCGCCAGGGGAGGTACAGGCTGGGCAGCCTGCATCCGGTTCTCACTGCTCTCTTGCACGGTCGATCTCCTCTCGCGATCCCTCGGCTTCACCGCTCCCGTGCTGCTTCGGCGGCGATCTTCTGCACCGGACTCAGCAGATACTCCATCACCGTCCTGCGTCCCTGATGAATCTCCACGGTGGCCGCCATGCCCGGGGCGAGCGCCAGGCGCCCTCCCGACGGCAGCGTGAGGCTCTGCGCTTCCAGCTCGATCACCGCCTTGTAGGTGAGCGGCGGCGTGACGTGCGGCGCGCCGGTCGTCTTGGCCGCCGCGTCCGGTTCCTGTGCATCGGCGCTCAGCTGCACGACCCGGCCTTCGAGCAGCCCGTACTTCTGGAACGGATACGCGGCGAGCTTCAGCTTCACGCGCTGGCCCACTTCGACGAAGCCCACGTCTTCATTGGCGAGTGCGGCTTCGGCGCGCAGCGCATCGCCCTTCGGAACGACGTGCAGCAGCGCGGTGCCGGGTTGCACCACCGCGCCCGGCGTGTGGGTGGCAAGGTTCTGCACGACGCCGTCCTGCGGCGCGCGGATCTCGAGCAACGCGGTACGGAAGCCGAGCTTGGCCTGCTCTTGCTGCAATCGCTCGACGACTGCCTGCGCTTCGACCCGCTCGGTGAGCAACTGGCTGCGGAAGTTGGAGCGAAGCTGCGTGATTCGTTGCTCGGCCTGCGCGATGGCCGCATCGAGCGCGTGCAGCGTGGCTTCCTGGGCTTTGAGGTCCTGCTCGCGTTCGATCGCTTCGCGCCGCTTGTCGTTGGCCATCAGTTCGCCGACGAAGCCTTCCTTGTGCAGCTTGGCGAAGCTGTCGGCGCTTTGGCGTACGACCGGGAGCGTCGCGTGCAGCTTGTCGCGGATCTGCTGGGCGGCAAGCCGTTCGCCGCGGGCGCGGGTGGCCGCCTGCTGCTCCTGCAAGACGGCATCGTTCAACGCCTGCTGGCGGGCGAAGAACTGGGCGCTGACCTGGGCGAACAGGGCCGGCGGATCGCCAGCTTGCGCCGCCACCGGCCTGCCTGCGAGCGCGGCGTCGATGGCGCGCACGGTGATGCGTTTGAGCGCCAGTTCGTGCGCGATCTGGCCGGCGTCCGCACCGGTGAGCGTGGCGTCCAGGCGCAGCAGCGGCTGGCCGGCCGATACATGATCGCCGTCGCGCACGAGGATCTCGCGCACGATGCCCGCGTCGGCCGCCTGCACGATCTTGACCTGCGAGGCGGGCACGAGCTTGCCGGGGGCCACCGCGACGATGTCAAGCCGCGCCGTCATCGTCCAGGCGAGCAGCACGGCGACCAGCGCGAGCAGGGACCACAAGGTGGCGCGCAGCGCGCCGGTGGGGGCGGTGGTGGTCAGTTGATGCAGCGAGATGCTGGGTGCGTTCATTGCGGCTCTCCCAAACGGATCACGCGGTCGAAGGTCAGCGTGCCGATCGGCGCGTGCGTGATGAAGAGGATCGCCACGCGGCCGCGCAGCGCGTCGATCGTGCGGGCGAAGCTCTCGGCGGTTGCCTGATCGAGGTTGGAGGTCGCCTCGTCGAAGATCAGCACCTTCGGCTGCTTGAGCAGCGCGCGGGCGATCGCGATCCTCTGGCGCTGCCCGCCGGACAGCCCGGCGCCGCGTTCGCCGATTTCGGTCTGGTAGCCCTGCGGCAGCCGCTCGATCACGTGGTGGATCTCGGCCATGCGGCAGGCGGCGACGACGTCCTCGAAGCTCGCATGCGGATTCGCCAGCAGCAGGTTGTCGAGCAGCGTGCCGGAGAACAGCACCGTCTCCTGCGGCACCACGCCGAAGGTGGCGCGCAGTTCGTTGGCCGCGAGATACCGCGCGTCGACCCCTTCGACCAGGATGCTGCCGCGCGTTGGCTGGTAGAAGCCTTGCAGCAGCCTGGCCAGCGTGGACTTGCCGCAGCCGGACGGGCCCATCAGCGCGATGCATTCGCCGGCGCGGATCGAGAGGTTCAGGTCTTCGTAGAGGAACGGGCGATCGTCGGCGTGGCGGAAGGCGAGGTGGCGGACTTCGATCAGTGCCCGACCCTCACCCCGACCCTCTCCCGCTGATGCGGGAGAGGGCGTCGAGCGATTCACGGAACGCGCGGGCACGAGGCTGTACGGTTCGGGCGGCGCATCCATCAGGTCACCGAGCCGCGCCACCGCCCGCCGCGCCTGCTGGAACTGCTGCCACAGGCCCACCAGCCGCATGATGGGCTGGCTCAACTTGGAGGCGAACATCTGGAACGCCACCAGCATGCCGACGGTGAACACCGCGTCGGGCGCGGCGGGCGGCGTCATCACGATCCAGGCGCCGAGCACGAGGATCAGCAGCCCCATCGCCTGCTCCAGCGTGGGGGCCCCCCCCCTGTACGGGTTGGGGACCGGGTGTGTGTGGAAGCCCGCCGCCCGCAAAGCC
>JBKBNR010000089.1:0-9621 GCA_046295315.1 Hyphomicrobiaceae bacterium | reverse complement strand
TCGACGTCGACGGGGTCCGCCCGCCAGATGTCGTCCTCCCAGGTGATGGAGTGCTCGAAGGCCTTCGACACCTCGTCGGGCGGGGCCAACATGTGAGCAGGCTTGTGCATTGCGTCGCGTATCCCAGGGGCCTGTCGATTTCTGGTGTCGTCGTCGGGTCTGGAGCCGAAGGACTTCAGTCCTCGACCCGCACATAGTGCCAAACAGTGTTCATATAGCTGATGGCGGAGTTCTGTATCTCCTTGATGTTGCCCTTGTTTTTCAGGTCGGCCGTGGTCAGCGCCAGCCGTCCTGCCCGGTGGGCTTCCACCAGCATGCACTTGAACTCGATCTCGGAAAGTCCCCACTCGGCCCGCGAATCCCGAATCGCCGGCCAGACCACAGAGATAAACGCCTTGCGGTTCCCTGGCCAGCCCTCGGCTGCGGCCGACGCGACGCGCTGCACCTCGGAGGTGAAGGTTTCGAGGTCTGGGCGGTAGCTCGGCACCGGCGGTGTGGCCGGTTGCGTGTCGTTGTCGGGCGCCGGAGCGCGGCGCGGCGCGGCCTGCGGGGGGCGCCGCTCGCGTGCCGGCGGCGGTACGGCGGCGGAGTGCTCGCTACGATCGAGCATTTCGCTGACGAAGCGCTTCAGGATCGCCGAGCGCAGCGTGTCGAGGGTCGGCTGAACGGCGTCCACATATTCGGCGGCCAGTTCCGCGATCAGCCGCGCGTCGGACGTGAACTCCCGCGGCCGGCGCGACAGTTGCGCTGCCAGCATGCGCCCCGATTTCGGCGTGAAGCCGCCATTGGCGCCGAGCCCGGACTTGATTCGGTTGCCGAAGGCGCGCTCCAGCGCCACGACGGCAAGTTCTGTCCTGAGCTTTGCCGGCGACGTGTTCAGCCGTCGCGGCAGGCCGAAGGCCTTCTGCACGATCAGCGCGCGCAAGCCGTCGGGTGTGCCGAGCGCACGCATCCGGGTCGTCGATTCGTTGCCGAGGCCCAATGCACGGGCGACCAGCAGCATGTCGCGGACATCGGGCCAGGCACCGATCTTCACCGTCTGGCGCAAATCGAGGAAGCGCTGGGCGGCGAGATTGCCGGGGGCCGTCGCCTCGTAGCGGCCACGCTTTTCGCTGGCCAGTCCTTCGATGACCAGCGCCGCCAGCGCCATTTCCGCGGTCTGTCGCCATTCGCCGGGTGACAGGCGATGCGCCACCAGCAGGCCGAGATCGCGGATGGTTTCGGCGCGGGTGGCTCCGTTGTCCGCTGCGATGCGCACCAGGACAAGGTGCTTCAACGTCGGCGCCGCACCAGCTTGTGGCGCGCTATCGTCCCCTGTCGCGCTGCGCTTTTCGGTCGAGTTGGTCGTCAAGGCCGCCATGCCTCATCCCTCCTCCGGTCAGCCGGCTGGCCGAATCACGGATAGTGCTGCCCCAAGTGTTATGGATCGCAGCTCCGCGATGGAAGTGGCGGAAGCGGACGACCTGCCGGTTCTCCCGCGTTCTCCCGCACCGATTGCGCGTCCGCGCGGCCTTCGCGGTCAGCGCAGCCGCACCGTGACGCGATCGACACGGCCCTTGGCGTCGATGACGGAGAGTTTGTAAAACCCGGGGCTTCCCGGTTGCCAGACGAAATCGCGACGGTGCGCCGCAATGCCGATCGGCTGACCGTCGGCGAGCCAGGTCAGCGGCAGCGTGCCGCCCTCGGCTTTCAGCAGCAGCGGCTCGGGCGCGGCGTTGGCTGCCGCCTGCTCGATTTCGACTTCGGCGCGGTCTGGCGGGAAGGCGATCGAAACGGCTGGCGCCCGGACCGCGCTGCTCTGGTCCTCGGCCGCTACGGTGTCGTGCTCCGCGAAACGCTTCAGCGGCGGCGGCAGGTCGGCGCCGGACACGTTCAACACTCCCGCTGGCGCGGGCGGCAGGCGTGCCGGCGTTTCCGAGATGCGCGCGAAGGCGTCGAACAGGAGGGGCGCTGCCGTGTTGCGGCCCATCAGCCCGGGCGTCGAGGTGTTGTCCGGCCGGCCGACCCACACGCCGACGACATGGCGGCCGTCGTAGCCGATGGCCCAGGCATCGCGATAGCCGTAGGACGTGCCGGTCTTGTAGGCGATGCGGCCGGAGCGAGCGTTGGCGGGCGGCGGTGCGTCCTTCAAGATGTCCGTGATGTACCAGGATGCGACCGGCGACATCAGGCGGCGGCTCGGCGCTTCGCGCGTGCCGCGCCGCAAGGCCAGCGCCGCCGCCGCGATGTCGGCCTTGCGATGCACGAGCGGGACGGGTTCGCCACCGCGCGGGAAAGCGGTGAACGCGCCGACGAGGTCCTCGAGCGTCATGCCGAGCCCGCCGAGCGCCATGGCGAGCGTCGGTGCCGTCGCTTCGGGCAGTTGCGGCTTGAGGCCGGCACGACGGAGGCGCGCCAGCATGCGGCCGGGGCCGACCTTGTCGAGCACCTTGACCGCGGGGATGTTGAGCGAGTTCGCCAGCGCCGAGCGGATCGTCACCGTACCGTGAAAATCTTCATCGAAGTTCTTCGGCCGCCAGGTGCCGAAGCGCACCGCGCGATCCTCGATCAGCGTTTCGGGATGGGCGAGGCCGAGATCGAAGGCGAGGCCGTAGATCAGCGGCTTCAGCGTCGAGCCAGGAGAACGGACGGCTGATGCCATGTCGACCGAGCCGAAGCGATCGGCGTCGAAATAGTCGGCGGCGCCGACACGCGCCAGCACTTCGCCCGTCGCGTGATCGGCGACGACGATGGCCGTCGACAGGCGCGGACCATGCTCGGACTTCCGCTCGCGCGCCAGCGCTTCTAGCGATTGCTGCAGCGTGCGGTTCAGCGTTGTGCGGTGGACGGATGCGGCCGGTGCTGCGGCGACTTCGGTTTCGGCCAGATGCGGCGCCAGCATCGGGAATTGCCGCCGCTGCGTCGGTACGGGTTCGGCGCGCGCGTGCTCGGCTTCCGCCGCGGTGATGACGCCCGCTTCCACCGCGCGGTCGAGCACGCGGCCGCGGGCCATGCGGGCGCGGGCGGCGAACCGGTCTGGCCGGCGCGTTTCGGGCGATTGCGGCAGCGCCACCAGCAGCGCCGCCTCGCCGATCGACAAGCGCTTCGGCTCCTTGCCGAAGTAGGCGAGGGATGCCGCACGCGCGCCCTCGATGTTGCCGCCGAACGGCGCCATGCGCAGATAGAGATCGAGAATCTCGTCTTTGCTCCTTACCTGCTCGATCTGCAGCGCGCGCACGATCTGCTTCAGCTTGCCCATGCCGGTGCGTTCGTGCCGCCCTTCCAGCAGCCGCGCCACCTGCATGGTCAATGTCGAAGCGCCGGAGACGATGCGTCCATTCGTGGCGAGTTGAAATGCTGCACGTCCGAGTGACAGAACGTCGACGCCCCCGTGCGCGCGGAAGCGCCGATCTTCGAAGGCCAGCAGCATGGCGATGTAGCGCTGATCGACGTCGGCGACGCTGACCGGCAAGCGCCAGCGGCCATCCTTGGTGGTGAAGGGGCGCAGAAGTCTGTCGTTGCGATCGACGACGATGGTCGAGACGTCGTCGGCGGCCGCAAACGGCGGCGGGCCGAGCGCGCGCTTGGCGTAGTGGAGCGCACCGAAGGCGGTTGCGGTGATGACGGTTGCCGCCGTGATGGCCGTCAGCGCCATGCGCTTCAACAGTCGTCTGCGCCGCGCAGTGGCCGCGCTCGCGGCCACTGCTTCTGACCTGCTCTCGGATCGAGAGGTGTCGGACACGAGGCTTACTCCTTGCCGGAGATGGTGAGCGTGCCGGCGGCCGTGCGCGCATAACGCTCGGGCCGGTACATGTCCTCGACCGTTGCCGCCGGGTGCACGAACTTGCCGGGCGTGACGGCGCGTACGATGTAGGCGGCTGCGGCCGTCTTCACATCGCCGGCCGTTGCCGCAGCAGGGGCTTCCGCTTCGCCGTTCTCGCTGCGCTTGGCAAACAGATTGAAGGCGGCGACGAAGCGGTCGTCGCGGAACTCGGCGTGCTCGGCGGCAATGACGCCTTCGAGCCAGTCGAGCGATTTCACATCGCCGGAAGCGACGAGGCGCGGGTTCTCGATCTCGAGCCCTGAAGGCAGCCGATCGACGAGCAGCAGCCGGCCGCCGGCCTCCCGTGTCTCGACCTTGACGACAACCACGAAGCGATCGTTCTGCGCAATCGTCGCCGTGCCGCCGTCGGCGCTCTTCAGCGATACCTCTCTGCCGTCCAGCGTGTAGTAGCTGCGGGTGATGATGAACCCTTTCGATACCGGGGGTTCTGGCGTCAGCGCGGCGCCGATCACCGACACGACGACATCGACCGCCGCATCGCCATCGTTGCGCACCACGAGCCCCCCCGACCTGGAGATCTCGGCGGGCGTCAGCGGACGCAGCAGCGGGCCTGTCACCGGCGCGCCGCCGAACGAGAGGCGCGTCGATTTCGCTTCCGTCGCAAGCGCGTTGGCGGCGAGCAGCATCCATGCCTGCTCCTGCGTCGAGGTGTGGCCGCGCGATGCAAACGCCTTGGCCAGAACGTCGGCGAGGCGCGGCGCATCCGTCTTGGCGAGGCCGGTCTCGGACGCCAGCGTCAGCAGCGCGGCGCCGTCACGCAGCCGCGAGCCATAGTCCTCGCGCGTCGCGTCGGCAGCGCCTTTGTCGAGATCGGCAATGGCGGCTTTGAACGCGCGCTCGGCGCGCTCCTTGTCGCCGAGCATCGACAGCGCAGCGCCGATCTGTGCTTTCGCCAGAGGTGTGCCGAAGCGGTCGAGGCGCGTGTCGGCGTAGTAGCGCAGTTCGCCCATCGGCGCGCGGCCGTTGCGTGAGAGAACGTAAAGCGCATAGGCGCGATCCTCGCCACCCTGCTCGAAGTCCTGTGCGTAGGAGACGAAGTTTTGCAAGCGATCGAGCGCATTGCCGAACGGTAGTGGCGGAACCGCGTAGCCGCTCTCCTTGGCGCGGGTTAGGAAGTCGGAGACGTAAGCTGTGAGCCAGAGATCGGCGGTCGCCGGTCCCCAGATGCCGAAGGCGCCGGAACTATCCTGCATCGAGAAGACGTGCTCGATGGCCTTTTCGACGCGCTCGCGCAGCGCCTTGTCGGTGCCGATGCCGATGCTTGACGCAACCGCGTTGGCATAGACGAGAGGCAGGGCCCGCGACACCGTCTGCTCGGCGCAACCATAGGGATAGCGATCGAGCTGCGTCAGCAGGCCGGGCACGTCGAGGCGCGATTGCGGCCCGGCCGAGAAGTTGATTCGCGTGCGGCTCTCGATGAGATCGGACAACAGGTCCTTACTCAAGGTGATGGAGCCGCGGTTGGGATTGAGCTTGGCAACGGTGGTGCGGCGGATGTCGCCCGCCGGCGGCTTCACGTCGATGGTCAAACGCCGCTTGATGTCGATGTCGCCCGGTCCTTTCACATGCACGTCATAGCGGAGCATTCCGACATCGGTCGGCTTCAGCGTGACGCGCTCGATCTTCTTCGTGCCGGGCGCGAGGTCGATCGCCTTTTCCGCGATGCGTTCACGCGGCGCATTCTCGACACCGGCTACACTCTTCTCGATCGTCGCCTGATAGAGCGCCGACGGACCCTCGACGTTGTGGATGTCGAGCGTCAGGCGGGCCTCGTCGCCCAAGGTCATGAAGCGCGGCGAGGTGAGCGTCAGGGCTACGGGATCGCGCACGATCACGTCTTTCGACGCCGAGCCGAGCTTGGTCTTGGTCCATGCCACCGCCATCAGGCGCACGGCGCCGTTGAACTCCGGCATGTCGAACGAGACGCTGGCTTTGCCGTCGCTGCCGACGGTGACGATGCCGGAATAGAGCGAGACGATTCTCTCGACCGACGGCGATCCCTGCATCTCGATGCCGCCTTCGCCGTCGCCGCCGGAGCGCAGGGTGCCGCGATCCGCCCGCATACCGTCGATCAGGCGACCGTAGAAATCGCGGATCTCGATTGCCAGCTTGCGCTGCGCCCAGAAGTGGCTCTGCGGGTCTGGCGACTTGTAGCGCGTGACGTTGAGTACGCCGATGTCGACGGCGGCGAGCGTGACGCGGGCTTCTTCACCCGTTGCCAGCCCGCCGATGGTCAGCGGCACGGTATAAGTCGCGCCGCCCTTGATCTTGTCGGCGCTGTCGAGAGCTATAGAGAGCGTGCGCGAGCCCTGATCGAGGCCGAGCCAGGCAAGTCCGAGTGCGCGGCCGGGCATGCGCTTGAGGGCCTCGTCCATCGGTCGGTAAAGCATGGCGGTGACGTAGACGCCGGCACCCCAATCATCACCGACTGTCAGCGAAACTTCGCCGCCGCCTTTCGCGAGTTCCACTTCGCGGCTTTCGACGAGGCCATTGCCGAGAACGTTGATGAGTGCGGTGCCGCCGTGCTTCGATGCGATGCGCAGCTTCGCCGTTTCACCCGGCTTGTAGCTCGCCTTGTCGAGGGCCACGTCGAGCACTTCGGGGCTGTCGGGGTTTTCGGTGCTGGCGAACCATCCGGCGTTGAATGCAACGCTCGATTGCGTCGAGGTCTCGCCCGACGTGGTGACATCCAGCCGGTAACGGCCATAGCCGACCTCGGCTGCGATCTTCGCCGGCTCGTCGGCGGTGATGTCGATCGTGCCGCTCGCGACCTTGCGCGTGAAGGTGACGGCATCATAGGTCCACGAGCCGTCCCGCGAATACCACTGCCAGTTGGTTTCGAGGCGCATGAGCTGCCAGTTGACGGCGCCCGCGGCCGTGCGCTTGTCGTCGGCGTCGAGGTGGACCACGTCGAACGCAACCTTGCCGCCGTCTTCACCGAGTTCGTTGGCCTTGAACAGCGGCTTGATGCCGATGCGCGGCTTGCTCGACGCGACGGGAACCGTGGCGCTGCGCTCGATGCCGCGGCCACCCGGTTCTTTGAGCTTGATGAGCAACTGCGCTTCGAGTGGCTTCACCGTGTCGGGGATCTGCGGCAGTTTGATCTCGATCGCCGCGCGGCCCTGCTCGTCCATCTCCGGCAAGCCCTCGAGCGGCGCACGAACCGGCGCGATCGTCTCGTCCGCAAGGCCAAAGCGGTAGCCCGGATAGCCGGCGATATCGCCCGCAACCGGCTTGACGACGATCTCGCCTTCGAGTGCGAGGCCGGCTGCCGGTGGCCCGTAGAGATACTTGCCCTCGGCATCGACGATAACCGGCGCGTCGGATTTCAGCGCGGTCGTCGGCGCCTTAAGCGTCATGTCGAGGCGCTCCGGCATGAAGTCCTCGACCAGGAACGAGGCCTGCGCTACGGCCGCGCCCGCGGGATCGACATGCAGCCTGGCGCGCCATGTGCCCGTCATCGCGGCGGATGTGAGCACGAGGTCGTGACTGCGGCCGCCGAGCCCGGCGTCGTCGAGGACGACGCGGCGATGCTCGACGCCATCGGGGCGCGAGACGATCAGCGTCATCGGCGTCGACACGGCGTTGCTCGCCGCATCGCGAACGAGCGCCGTCAGATGCACGGTTTCGCCGGCGCGATAGACGCCGCGCTCCGGGAACATCAAGGCGTCGATCGGGCCCGGCGCATCGCGCCCCTTTACGCCACGGTCGGAAAGGTCGAATGCGGCGGTCGTCAGATCGAGGAAGGCATACTCGCTGCCGTCGCCCTTCTCGGCGATGAGGATCGCCGGCGCCAGTCCGCCCTCACCCCTGGCGACGTTGGCCGGAAAGCGCACGTAGCCCTTGGCGTCGGATGTCGCCTCGGCCAGCACTTCGTTGTTCTTGGCGACGATGCGGACCTTGGCGTTGGCGACCGCTGTGGTTTCGGCCAGCGAACGCACGAAGGCGTGCACGCCGTCGCTGCCGGAGAACGCCGTGAGACCGAGATCGGAAACAATGAACCATTGCGTCGCCACCTGGTACTGCTCTTCGCCGGTTGGCTTCTCAGGCTTGGCGATCATCACGTAGGCGCCGGGCTTCAGCGTCCCGACGGCATCGCCCACCGGCACCGCCGTCGTCACCTCGGCGTTGATCTTGGACGCGACCGGCAGAACACCCTTGTAGATCCGCTCGCCCGAACGGCTCTCGATGGTCTCGACGTCCCAGGTCGAAAGCTGGCGGTCGATGTCGCCGTTCTGCAGCGCTTGTGCGAGGTTGCGATCACCGATGCGATAGACCTCGACCTTCACCGCGTCGGTGTTGATCGAGACGACCGGAATGCCCTGCTGGCCGCGGCTCGGCAGCACATAGGAGCGCCCGGTAAAGCGCACGGAAGCCTTGCGGTCGGGCACATAGATGGCAACGTCGACAGTCTTCGCCAGCGTCTCGCCGACATCCGATGGCAGGCCGGCGCGCAGCTGGATCTCGTAGCGCTCGCCATGCGTGACGCCGTCGATGCAGAGCTGCTTGTTCTCCGGGCTGACGCCCTGCGGCTCCTTGCCGGCGATCGAGACGAACTTGGCGAAGTCGACCGGCGCCCGTGACAGGGCTTCCGAGAACTGCAGGCAGACGCGAGGCGTCGCGGCGTCGCTGTCGATGCGGTAGTCGGTCATGCGGAACCCGTGCTCGGCGGTCAGCCGGTCGAGGTTCGACTGCACGGCCGGGTCGGCGACGAGCGTGACGGATGCCTTGAGGGCCTCGATGGCCGGACGCCAGAAGGCGCGGCGTTTGAGGGCGTCGCCGAGCACGGCAAGTGCGCGGGCCTTGGCCTCGTTGGACGTGGCGCGTTCATAGGCGATATAGGCGGCGCCGGACGCATTCACCGGCAGGTCGAAGCGCTCGCTGCCCTTGGCCGGGTCCGGCGTGATGGCGAGCAGCGCCCGCGCGAGGCCGGTCCAGGCGTCCGAGTTGCTTGGCTGCGCGACGACAGCCATCGCGTAATTGCGTGCCGCCGCCCGTTGATCCTTGTCCTTGGTCGCCGCCTTCACCGCCGCCGCGATCAGTTGCTCGGGGCGCTCCTTGCCGGGCTTCCAGTGGCCTTTGAGATAGGTCTCGTAGCGCTCGCCGTCCTTGGCGATACCGGCGTGGGAGAAGCCCTTGGCCGATGCGGCTGCCGCAGAACCGGCGAAGCTCGGGAAATAAGGGGTGCTTGGGAGGGCGACGAGGGCTGCCGCCGACATGAACAGTGAAAGCAACGCGCGCATGGGGAACCGCCTTGGTTGAATCGGGTTCGGGGGCGAACCGGCCGGGAGACGCCACGTCCGCAAGGGACGGGGCTGGCATCATCGACGACGATAGTCGGGCTTTAGCTGAACGGCGTGAAGCCCATCAGACGGGAATGTCGGAACAGCGGCGGCAGCAAGGGACTTGTCCAAAAATACCGCTGAATGCGCCCGGGTCTGGCCTCGATCGCTGAACGCCAGGCCAGGATACCCCACGCCAAACGATACTTTCCGGCGAATTTTCGCTCCTGTTTCAGCCGGAACAGCGCTCACCGGCGGTCGAAGGCATCTTTGGTTTCAGAAGCGCTGCTGACGACGCAGCCGAGCAAACCAGAAACACCGAGACAACAGGAGCTTCCCATGCAGGTCACCGGCGAAATCACCAAGTTCCGCAACGACATCGGCTTCGGCGTCATCACCACGCAAGCTGGCCGCAAGTACCGCTTCCAGAAGTCCGAACTGGTCAATGGCAACGCCGCTTCCGTCGGCACCGCGGTCGACTTCGTGGTCAAGGCCAACCGCCCCACCGAGATCATC
>JBKBNR010000088.1:0-9634 GCA_046295315.1 Hyphomicrobiaceae bacterium | reverse complement strand
CCGGCACGTCCTCCTCGGCCTTCGCGTTCGACGTTTCGGCGTTATCGCGCGCGGCAGCCGGCGCCATGTCGTCGGCCGTGTTGCCGGCGTGATCGGGTGCCGAAGGGGATTTCGCGGCCGGCTTCGCCACCGCCTTGTAGATCGGCGGGAAAGAGCCCGCGTGCGCGATGCCGGCGGATGTCCACATTGCTGCGGCGCAGAGAACCGAAACGACGCCGGCGACGTCGAGAGAAACCTTCATGGAGCCTCACACGAGATACGGGAGAGAGACGGATCTGAACCTAGCCGCGAGGCTGCCAGCAATTGGTAAACGAGTGGTTGAGGGACGTTGAGATTTCGTTTGCCGGTGTCGCTATATGCCGTCGCGGCATTCAGCGCGTGTGGACAAAGATGGCGCTGGCACCCGGCTGCGCGTTGATGATCGGCACGCGGCGGAAATCGACAGGTGCCGATGGCATCGTGGGCGTCTCGACACGCTGATTGCCCGGCAACGCATGAGAGAAAACCACGCGCTCGACCCGCGGCGCCATCAGCGACGCGCGGGAGGCGGGCGCGGCTTCGGTGGCCGGTACGGCGGAGGGGACGGGAGACACGGGGCCCGCGATCCCTGCGTCGTTCGCGGCGAGCCGCGGGTTGCGCGCGGGCAGCGGCGGCGGCAGAGGCGGAGCGACCTCGAGCCCGTGATAGGCCGCGATACAAGGATCGGTGCGCTTCATCCGCTCGAGTTCACCGGAGCGCACGTTGACGACACGACCGCCGTCGCAGACGTAGGCGACGTCGGCGTGCGAGCGATGCGCGATGATGACCAGGACCAGAGGCACGATCAGCGCCAGCATGAGCGAGCGGCAGCACGCGCCGCGCGCGAACTTCACCAACCAATGGGCCGCATTTCGGCACGCCATGCGCCACTCCCCAATCGTGACCGCAACACCGAACGTCACGATATGGGGCAGGGATTAACGAGCCGTTGATGTTCGACCGCGCCAAGTTCGCCAAAAAAGCAGCGGCGGCAGCCGCTCAGGCGCCAACGGCGCCCGCCGGGAGCCCGGCGCACGCGCGCAATGCGCGCCACCACATCACGGATACCGCCAGAACGGTCCTTCCGGGCTGTCGATCCTCTTCAACGCCGGAACGCGCTTCTCGGGCGGGCGCTCGCCCGTTGCGATCAGGCTGCCGATGTCGTCGAGCAGCGTCTTGCTCTCGGCATAGCCCGAGTGCGACAGGCCGAGGCTGTCCATGCTGACCGAGGTGGCGTCGATGGTATCGACACCGGGCACGACCAGCGGCACGCCACCGGGAACGTCGCCGGCGCGCGGGATGCCGCCGTTGAAGCGCCGAGAGACGCCGAGCGCCTTGTCGTTGGCGGACGCATAAAGCGTGATGCCGCCCTTCGCCGCCCCTTGCAGCGACGCGGCGATGCCGGCGAACACGTCGCGGTCCACATCGGGTGCGGCAAGCACGATCTGGCTGATCTTCACGTCGTCCGGTTTCGAGCGCTGCAGATCCTGCAGCACCCGCAGGAGCAGGCGATTGCCCATCGAATGCGCGATGAGGCTGACCGACTTCGCACCGGTCTTTTCAGTGACCATCTGCAGGAACTGCTTGAGGTATGGTTCCGCCTGCGCCACCGCCTCGCCGTCGTAGGTGTAGCTCGCGATGCCACCTCCCGACGGCCAACTGTAGAGGAACGGCGCGCCGTCAAAATTGATGTCGTAGGCGATCTGCGCGGTGCGATAGACGGCGTTGTCGAACGTCGTGTTGTAGCCGTGCACGAAAACGAACGCGTGATCCTTGAAGCGCGTTGACGATGCGAGCCGCTGGCGGACGAGATCGAGCATTTCCGCCTCCGTCAGCGCCTTCAGCTCCTGCATCGTGAAGTGGACCTTCGGATCTTCCTTCTGCTCGTAGATCTTGACGTTGAAATAGGGGATCGTCAGCGACCACGGCCGCTCGATCTTCGGTACCTCGTGTTTCTTCGGCACCGTCACCAGCGCGCGGCCGAGTTCCAGCCGGCGGGCCCGTTCCGAGCCATAGTCGAGACGCTTGTCGTTCGGCACACGTGCGCGGTCGGTGCCATAGAAAACCGGCACGATCGTCCAGTCCTCCTTCACCTCGCCGACGGCGGCGCCGGGCGCTGCCGATCCAGCAGCGTCGGGGACGGCGGATTCGGCGGCGCGCGGCACGGGTTCAGGCGCCGCCATGGGCTTCGGCGGCGGCGGGGTCAAGCCGCGCGAGCGCTCGACCGGCACGGGAGCGGGAGCCGGTGAGGGCGGTGGCGATCCGGCGGACGGAACATCGGCGCTCCGCGGCCCCGCTCCCCCGACCGGATCGGGCGCCGCGCCGGCCGACGTTTCGGGCACGCTGGGAACAGGGGCCGGCAGGCTCGGCGCAGGCGGTGGCGCAGGCGGCGGCGCCGCTTCTTCTGTGGCCTCGCGCCGGTATTCGCGCTTCTCCAGGTCGGTTGATGGCGCGCCGATGCTGGGCCGCTCTGCCATCTCGCGCGGTGGCCCCGCCGACTTGTCGGCGTCCAAGGTGACGAGGAGGATGAACGGCGCCAGGATTGCCAGCGCCAGAACGAAGCGGAGCGGCCATTTGGCCAGCGGCGGCAGCGCGCCGACAGACCGCCACCCGGCGTAGTAGAGCGCCGCTGCAACAGCGAGCACACCGACCGCAGTCAGAATTTCGATCATACCGTCCATGACGCTGCCCCTCGCCAACTACCGCGACACACCCGAGCCCGATCGGCGGAATGCACGCGGCTATTTTCAAGCCCGCAAGGAAACACGTTTGCGGTTGCACCGCAAACCCGGCGTCCCGATCAGGTTCGGCGCTGCTCCCCAGCAGGGATTGGGCTAGCTGGACGGCTTGGCACTTTCGTGACATGACGCGACGCGAAGGTTGCGATCAGCAGCGTCGAGAGGAGTGCCGCCACACCATGTCTCAGCGACAGGAGACCGGCCGCGCCCGGCTTTCAGCGGCCGACTATATCGCCGGTATCCGCGCCGGCGACCGTGCCATGCTGGCCCGGGCCATCACGCTCGTCGAAAGCACCAAGCCTGAGCACCGCCGCATCTCTGAGGTCGTGCTCCAGGACTTGTTGCCCGACACCGGTCAGGCGCTGCGGCTCGGCATCACCGGCGTTCCCGGCGTCGGCAAATCGACGACTATCGATCAACTGGGCCTCAATCTCGTCGAGGCCGGACATAAGGTGGCGGTGCTCGCCGTCGACCCGACCTCGAAGCGCACCGGCGGCTCGATCCTCGGCGACAAGACGCGGATGACGCGGCTGTCGCAGGAGCGCAACGGCTTCATCCGCCCGTCTCCCACATCTGGCACGCTCGGCGGCGTCGCCCGCAAGACGCGCGAGACGATGGCGCTGGTGGAGGCGGCAGGCTTCGACGTCGTCATCGTCGAAACGGTCGGCGTCGGCCAATCCGAGACCACCGTCGCCGACATGGTCGACTTCTTCCTCGTGCTGCTGCTGGCCGGCGGTGGCGACGACCTGCAGGGCATCAAGAAGGGCATCATCGAGATCGCCGACATGATCGCCATCAACAAGGCCGATGGCGACAACGTCACGCGGGCGCAAGCGGCGGCGAGCGAGTACCGCAACGCCCTGTCGATCCTGACGCCCGCCTCAGCGATCTGGAAGCCGCCCGTCGTCACCATCTCCGGGCGCTCCAACATCGGCCTCGACGCGCTGTGGGCGAAAATCGAGGAACATCGGCGCGTCACCGTGAAATCGGGCGATCACGCCGCCCGGCGGCGCTCGCAGGCGATTTCTTGGATGCAGAGCTTGATCGAGGATCGCCTGATGAGCGCCATGCGCGACAACCCGCGCGTGGCCTCGGCGCTGCCCGGCATCGAAGCGGACGTGCGCGAAGGCCGCCTGCTGCCGACACTCGCCGTCGATCGCATTCTCGACCTGATGGGGCTTGCGCCGGCGGGCGAGCAATCGAGCGCGGATCGCAGCCGCTGGAGCGCGTGACACGATGCCGGAGGCGACGGCGAGAACGGTGCTGCTCACCGGCTTCGGCCCGTTCCCTGGCATCGCGGTGAATGCCTCGGCGCTGCTCGTCGCGCGGGTGGTAAAGCGCGCCCGCCGCCGCTGGCCCGACGTGACGTTCAACACCGCACTGCTGGCGACGGAATGGGAGCGCGGCCCGCGCCGTCTGTCCCGCCTGCTGGCAAAGCTCCAGCCCGACGTCGCAATCCATTTCGGTGTCGCCACACGGGCCAAAGGTTTCGAGATCGAGACGCGCGCCACGAACACCTGCGCCGCCTCGCCGGACGCCGCGGGACGCCTGCCCGCGTCGCGAAAGGGCGACGCTCACGGTCCCGCGACGCGGCGCGCGAACCTGCCCGTCGCGGCGATCCTCGAGGCGCTGGCGGCGGCTGACATCCCGGTGTCCCATTCCGACGATGCAGGCGAGTATCTCTGCAATCGCGTGCTCTATGCGTCGCTGGCCGATTGCAAGACCGCGCGCGCGCGCCGCGCCGGGTTCATTCATATCCCGGCATGTCTCGCGGGCGGCGGCAACGACGGCCGCGCCGCGCTCGCGGGCTGTCCGCTCGACTGGCCGCAGGCCATCGACGGCGCGCTGGCCATCATCGCGACAACGCTTGCCGCGTTCCGACCGTAAAAAAGCGGGGTCCAGGGGACCAGTCCCCTGGCCGTCACTACTCTCCCTCGATCAGCGCGATCCATTCCTCCTCGGTCAGCACCGTGACGCCGAGTTCGCGCGCCTTCGTCAGCTTCGAGCCCGCATCCTCGCCGGCAACGACATAGTCGGTCTTCTTCGACACCGAACCCGCGACCTTGGCGCCGAGGCGTTCGGCCTGCGCCTTCGCTTCATTGCGCGACAGCCGGGCCAGCGTGCCGGTGAACACCACCGTTTTGCCCGCAACCGGCGACGACGTGGCCACCGCCTCTAGGGGCTGCGGGCGGACGTGCAGCAGAAGCGCGTCGAACGTCGCCACATTATGCGGCTCGGCGAAAAACTCGACGACCGCCTTCGCCACGATCCTGCCGATGCCGTCGATGTTGTTCAACTCGACCCATGCCTCGCCGCTTTCATCCGCCGCTGCGACGAGCGCGTCGCGGAACGCCTCCGCCGAGCCGTAAGCCCGCGCCAGCACCTTCGCCGTCGTCTCACCGACGTGGCGAATGCCGAGCGCAAAGATGAAGCGGTCGAGCGCGATTTCGCGCCGCGCGTCGATGGCGGCGAACAACTTGGCGACGGACTGCGCCCCCCAGCCTTCGCGGTCCTTCAGCTTTTTCAGCGCCCGCTTGTCGCGTTCAGCGAGCGTAAAAATATCCTGCGGCGCCTGGATGATACCGTCGGCATAGAGTTCGGCGACGCTCTTTTCACCGAGCCCTTCGATGTCGAAGGCGTTGCGCGACACGAAATGCTTCAGCCGCTCGACGCGCTGCGCCGGACAGACGAGCCCGCCGGTACAGCGGCGCACGGCGTCGGCCTCACCCGTCTTTTCATCGACCTCGCGCACCGCGTGACTGCCGCACGCCGGGCAGAGCTGCGGGAAGACGTAGGGCACAGCCGACGCGGGGCGTTGGTCGTCGATGACGCGCACGACCTGCGGGATGACGTCGCCGGCGCGCTGCACAACCACCGTATCACCGATGCGAATGTCCTTCCTCGCGATCTCGTCCTCGTTGTGCAGCGTTGCGTTCGACACCACGACGCCGCCGACGGTGACCGGGCGCAGCTTGGCGACCGGCGTCAATGCCCCCGTGCGCCCCACCTGGATGTCGATGTCGAGCAGTTCCGTCGTCGCCTGCTCGGCGGGGAACTTGTGCGCAATGGCCCAGCGCGGCGCGCGGCTGACGAAGCCCAAGCGCTGCTGCAGGTCGAGCCGGTCGACCTTGTAGACGACACCGTCGATGTCGTAGCCGAGACTGGCGCGGCGCGCGGCCGTCTCGCGGTAATAGGCGATGAGGTCCGCTTCGTTCTGGCAGCGGCGCATCAACGGATTGGTCGGCAGGCCCCAGCGGGCGAAGGCTTCCACCATGCCGAATTGCGTGTCGGCGGGCGACGACGACAACTCACCCCAGGTGTAGGCGAAGAAGCGCAGCGGCCGCGATGCCGTGATGGTGGCGTCGAGCTGGCGCAAGGAACCTGCCGCCGCGTTGCGCGGGTTGGCGAAGATCTTGCCACCGGACTTTTCCTGCGCCGCGTTGAGCGCCGCGAAATCGGAGTGGGTCAGATAGATTTCACCGCGCACGTCGATCGCCTTCGGCACGTCGGCGCCCTTCAAACGATGCGGGATGTCGCGGATGGTTTTCACATTGGCGGTGACATTCTCGCCCTCCGTGCCGTCGCCGCGTGTCGCCGCCTCGACGAAGCGGCCGTTTTCATAGCGAATCGAGATCGACAGACCGTCGATCTTGGGTTCGGCGGTGATGGCAAGTGCCATCTGTGGCTCGAGATTGAGGAAGCGGCGGATGCGGCCGACGAACTCGGCCACGTCCTCGTCGGTGAAGGCGTTGCCGAGCGACAGCATGGGCACGCGATGGCGCACCTTGCCGAACCCACCGGCGGGCGCCGCGCCAACCTTCTGCGACGGGCTTTCCGCAGTGGCGAGCGACGGGTATGCGGCCTCGAGCGCCAGCAGCCGCTGGCGCAGGACGTCGTACTCGGCGTCGCTGATTTCCGGCGCATCGGATTGGTAGTACAGCGCATCGTGCCGCGCGATCTCGATGGCGAGCTTCGCATGTTCCGCGGCGACCTCTGGCGGCAACGCGGCACCGGCAGCGGTCACGGACCCTGACGTTGCCGTTCTGGACTTCTTCGCCATGCGCTCCTCCCGCTGGACACGCATTTAGCGTACCGGCGGAGCGATTGCGAGGTACTGGCTGGACGTTTGAACAGGCCTATGGAAACGGCCGAGGCACCGGCAGGTGCCTCGCGCTCGACCATCATGAGATGCGATCTGCTCCCGATGACGCCGGAGCCGCGGCGTGCCTCAGGTCGGGCCGCCGAGCGAGAGCTTCGGTACGGCCTTCCAGGCTTTCGACAGCCACGAGCCGGCATCCTCCTGCGGCGACAGCCCGTCGCTCTGCAGCAGTGCGTAGCTGTCCTTGTACCAACGCGAATTCGGGAAGTTGTGGCCGAGCACCGCAGCGGCCGTCTGCGCTTCGTGCTTGATGCCGAGTGACATGTACGACTCGACGAGGCGGTGCAGCGCTTCCTCGACATGGCGCGTCGTCTGGTACTCGGAGGCCACCGTCTTGAAGCGGTTGATCGCGGCCACGTAGTTGCGGTTCTTCTGATAGTAGCGGCCGACCTCCATCTCGGAAGCCGCGAGCGTGTCCTCGGCGAGGCGGATGCGGTTGTCCGCCTTCTGCGCGTATTCGCTTTCGGGATAACGCGCCTTGAGCTTTTTCAACTCGGCCAGCGCCTTGCGCGTCGACGACTGATCGCGATTGGGCTGCCCCATCTCGTCGAAGTAGGCCGATGCGATGATGTGATGAGCAAACGCAGCCTCTTTTGTGCCCGGATGCATCGTCGCGTAACGCTCCGCAGAGGCGATGGCTTCAGGCAGCTTGCCCGCCTTGTAATAGGCGTAGGCCGACATGACGATGGCCCGGCGCGCTTCCGGCGCATAAGGGTGGTCGCGGTCGAGATCCTCGAACTTTCGCGCGGCGGCCTCGTACTTGCCCTTGCCGAGCAGACGGTCGGCATCGGCGTACATTTTGGCAGGCGGATCGGGATTGAGCGCAGCTTGCAGATCGTTCGACGACGCACAGCCGTTGAGCATCGAGAGCGAAAGCATCATTGCAACGCTGACGACAGTCAGCCTGCTCTTCGATGTCATTCCGCACATTGCCATTCCATTCCTCTTATCCGTCGCCGGATCATTCGCCGCCGAGGTATGGCGCCGAACAGGTATACGTTACGTTCGCGGCCAGTCTCAGGTTGCAGTATCACACGAGTCGCCGGCAGAACCAGCCTACGCCGCGGGAAAAGGTTGAACGAGAGGCGGATTTCCTCATGAGGGTTGCTTCCCGTCCTGTCGCGGCCGGGCCTTCGACGGCCTGACGCCGGGAACTTTTCGACGAACGATCGCGTCCGACTCCCGAACGCGTCCAACTTCCGGAACCCGACCCGGTGAAATAGCGCAGGCCGCGATCCGGCGTGCGATGCGGCGACGAGAAGAAAATACCGCTGAGCTCCATCTCTTGTGCCGCTCGACGACGGACGACAGCACCCCCGTTACACCGGACGAAGCGAACACCTCACTCGGCAGCGTGCATGGCCCCAGCCATCATGCCGACATCGTCGACCGTCGAAATTTCGCGAACACGCGGTGCCTGCACCAGCATCCATGCCGTATCGTCGGCGAAGAGCGCCTTGAGAACATGCGAGTTCAGCCGGTGACCGCCACGAACCGAGCGGTATGCGGCGAGCAGCGGGTGCCCGGCGAGCGTCAGATCGCCGACCGCGTCGAGCAGTTTATGACGAACGAACTCGTTGGGTGACCGCAGACCCTCGCGGTTGAGGATACGGCCTTCACCAATAGCGACGGTGTTGTTCAGGTTGGCGCCCAGCGCGAGCCCGGCCTTCCAAAGCCGCTCGACATCCGACATGAAGCCGAAGGTCCGAGCGCGGGAAACTTCATTGCGGAATACGGAGGGTGTCATCTCGAGGGCCAGACGCTGGCGGCCGATGACGGGGGTGTCGAAATCGATCTCGACATCGAGGCTGAACCCGTGGTGAGGAACCAGTTCGCCCCAGCAATCACCATCCTCGACGCGGATGGGCTTCAGAACCTTGATGAACTTGCGTGGAGCGGAGAGTTCCCGGATGCCGACTTCGTCGATCGCCTCGACGAACGGCGCTGAACTGCCGTCCATGATGGGGACTTCTTTGCTGTCGATCTCGATGAAGCAGTTGTCGATCGAGAGGCCCCGGAGGGCGGCGAGCAGATGCTCGACAGTAGAAACCGTAACTCCGTTGTCGTCGCCGATAACCGTGCAAAGGGTGAGATTTTTTACGTTTCGAACGTCGGCGGCGATGTCGGCGATCAGTCGAGTATTCTTCGTGACCACAAAGCGGAGCCCAGTATCGGCCTCTGCCGGATGCAGGATAACCGATACTGGCGCTCCACTGTGCACCCCCGTGCCTACAAGCTCGATCTCGCGAGCGATCGTGGTCTGTCGTGCGCCGATGAAGCGATTCGACATGTCAGCCGTCCCTCGATATCCCAGCGCGCCAGCCCTTTGCCCCGGCCTACGCGCCACCCCCGTGTCGACGCCGCACATTCCGGCTATCGAGCCCCCCTAGAGCCGATGCCCAACCGCCACACATGTCCCAATTTGGACACGCAAGTCGTTGGAATGTTTACCTTCGTCGTTAACGTGTCGAACGATAACCGTGCCCGATGAGCGACACAAATCACGCTTTCTTACGAAGTGTTACTGGTCAGCAGTGCTGACTGAAACCGCTGCGGACCAGCGGCCGATCGGTTAACAGATCACTTGCGACTTTTATTAAAAAACATCGGGAGTTCAACGGCCTCGGATGACGACGCCGACGCTCTTTGAGCGCTGTCAGAGGCGCCCGTGCGGATGTTCGACGCGTCGACCGCCGCTGCCCGATTGTTGCGTTGAGGA
>JBKBNR010000087.1:0-9641 GCA_046295315.1 Hyphomicrobiaceae bacterium | reverse complement strand
TCCGCAAAGTTGCCCGCATGGTAGGCATGTCGGTAGTTCATCGCCGCACGTCCAACCGCATGCCGATCATGCTCTCTTCACCCAGCGGCCGGCATCGTCCTGCTGCCAGTAGGCGACGGCGCATCCGGCGGCGCGGGCCGCCCGCCATTGAGATCGCGCCAATTCAACTGCCGCCGGATCATGACCGTCGAACAGGTAGACGACGCGGATGAACTCCGTGAAACTCTCGGCAACCGCGCCATCGATGAGAAAGCGCACACCGGCGGCGTTGGGTGTGTCGCTGCCCGTCGTCAGGTAGATCGGCTGGTGCTCGCTGGCGCCGTCCTTGCGCGTGCCGTGCGGCAGGAAGCTGTCGTCGCGAAACGTCCACAGCGAGAGATCGAGCGCTTCCAGGCGTTCTTCCGAGCCCGACTGGACGACCGCGCGCCAGCCGCGCGCCAATGTCCGCTCGAGCAGTGTCGGCAAGACCTTGTCGAGCGGCTGGTGCTCAAGGTGATAGAACAACACCTCAGTGGTCATCTCGCTCACGTCAGCCCCGCCGCGCGCTCGCCGCAGTCACCGCACTCACTTCGCCGAGCAGAGCGGACAATGCCGCGCGTGCCGATAGGGTCGATTTCGCGGCGGCAACCGCAAACAGGCTCTTGTACCCCGCGACCTTTCCCCCTATATCGCGTGGTCCGGAGCGGCGCCAGTCTGACGGTTGACGCCCGTGTGGGCGGTGAGCATCTCGGCCTTCTTCACGTTCGCCGAGGTTGTTCCCGCCCACTGCGCTCCGCCAGCCTCATAGAAGCTGCACCTGATCGCCAACGGTGGCGACGAAAAAAAGCCTGCGGCAACCGCGGGCTCCTTTTGGTCCACCCACGACGTACCGGCGATCACTTCAACATCGAGCGCGGCACTTCGCCGGCATCGACGAGGGCGCGGATGCAGCCTTTCGAGATCGCCTTGCCGGCCGCCTGCATGCAGCGGCGAAGCTCGTGCGAATAAAGATTGTAGCTGGGGCAAAAGCGGCTGTAGTCGCCCTTGCAGGCGTTGCGGACGCGGGCCGAGAACGGGCCCTTGTCATCGGCGGACGCCACGCCCGAGAATGCCGTCGATGCGACCGTGGCGCCCAGCGCCATCGTCGTCACCATCAGCCCGACGCGAAACTTCTTGCTCATCACTCTTCACCTGTTGGCTTGGCTCGGACTTGTGTCCGCTTGCTTCTTTGGTCGCGGCGTAAATAGTGTTTCAGGCATAAGTGTGCCATAGCCATATCCGCGCACGGTTCCTTCGTCGGATCAGCGTAAACGCCACTGGCGCACCTCGCGGCGACGTCAACTCTTGCGGCGCACCTTGACCGAACGACCGCCGCGCTGCGCATAGGGATTTTCGCCCTTCTTCAGGTTGAAGCGGATCGGCACGCCCGGCAAATCAAACACTTGCCTCAAGCTATTGGTCAGATAGCGCAGATACGACTTTGGCAGATCACCGGGCTTGGAACAGAACGCCACGAACGTCGGCGGGCGCGTCGATGGCTGCGTGACATACCGCAGCCTGATGCGACGGCCTGCCGCGGCTGGCGGCGCATGGCGGGCCAGCGCTTCGGCAAGCCAGCGGTTGAGATCGCCGGTCGAGACGCGCTTGTTCCACGCTGCGTGGCTCTCGACGATCGCCTGCATCAGCCGGTCGAGGCCGCTCTCGCCGAGTGCCGATATGGTAATGATCGGCACGCCTGAGACCTGCGACAGCTTCTCTGCCACCGTCTCGCGCATTTCCTTCAGCAGTTTCTGCTTCTCGGCCACCAAGTCCCATTTGTTGATGGCGATGACCAGCGCGCGTCCCTCTTCCGCCGCCATGTCTGCGATGGTCAGATCCTGGTTTTCGAGCGGGCGCTCCGCGTCGACCATCAGCACCACCACTTCGGCGAAGCGAATGGCGCGGATGGTGTCGCTGGTCGAAAGTTTCTCTGCAAGCTCCGTCACTTTGGCCTTGCGCCTCAGCCCCGCGGTATCGAACAGCAGAAAGCGGCGATCTTGCCAGACGAGCTCGCTCGAAATGGTATCGCGCGTCAGGCCCGGCTCGGGGCCTGTCAACATGCGTTCGTCCTGCAGCAGCGCGTTGACCAGCGTCGACTTGCCGGCATTGGGACGGCCGACGATGGCGACGCGGATCGGGCGGCGTGCGAGCCTTTCATCGTCGTCGGTCGCTTCGACAGGTTCGGCCTGCGGTGCTTGCAGGTCATCCGCCCGGCCCTTGGCCCTGCCGCCGCGCCGCTGCACGCTCGCCATCGCGAGACCCAATGCCGACATCATGTCGTCGATCAACTCGCCGATGCCTTCGCCGTGCTCTGCCGAAATCGCGACCGGCTCACCGAGGCCCAGCGAATATGCCTCGTAAAAGCCGCCCGCGCTGGCGCGCCCTTCAGCCTTGTTGGCGACCAGCAGCACCGGCTTGCCGGAAGCGCGCACCAGCTTGGCGAACACTTCGTCTTGCGTGGTGACGCCTTCGCGGGCATCGATCACGAACAACGCCAGATCGGCGGCGCGGATCGCCGTCTCGCTCTGCTGGCGCATGCGCGATGCGATCGACCCTTTGTCGGCCTCTTCGAGCCCCGCGGTATCGACGATGCGCAGTTTGTGCGGACCAATCGTCGCCTCGCCCTCGCGGCGGTCGCGCGTCAGCCCCGGCAGGTCGGAAACGAGCGCGGTGCGCCGTCCGGTCAGGCGGTTGAACAAGGTGGACTTGCCGACGTTGGGGCGGCCGACGATGGCGACGGTTGGCAGGGTGGACATGATCTCTCGGTCTGAAGGCTGGCGTCGCGCGCGGCGTCGAGCCTTGGGCGCGCCACGCGGCGCCGGCCGCATCGGGCGCCCGGCGTTCTCGTCGTGCTTATAGCCCCGTTAACCTTGCGAGGACCAGTCCCGCCCTCGGCTCGTCGTCAACCGGTCTGGGCGCCGTCAGTCCTGGCACCGGATTCACGCAGCGCCGCCTGCGCCGCGGCCAGCCGCGCGATCGGGACGCGGTAGGGCGAGCACGACACGTAATCGAGCCTAGTCTGATGGAAGAACGCGACCGACGCCGGGTCCCCGCCATGTTCGCCGCAGATGCCGATCTTCAAGTCCGGCTTGACCGCACGGCCACGCTCGACGCCGATCCGCACCAGTTCGCCGACGCCCTCTTGGTCGATCGACACGAACGGATCGACCGGCACCAGACCACGCTCCTGATACGTCGTCAGGATGGGTCCGACGTCGTCACGGCTGAGGCCGAGGCAGGTTTGCGTCATATCGTTGGTGCCGAACGAGAAGAACTCCGCTCCCGTGGCGCCGTCCGCGATCTCGCCCGCGCGCAGGGCGCAGCGCGGCAATTCCACCATCGTGCCGATGGTGTAGGCGGGAGTCTTGCCGGTTTCCTTCTCGATCTTCTCCGCGGTTGCGCGAATGACATCCGCGACCGTGTCGAACTCGCTGCGATAGATGACCAGCGGAATCATGATCTCGGGCTTCACCGCCTGCCCTGTCGACGCCGCCACCGCAAGCGCCGCTTCGAGAATGGCGCGCGCCTGCATCTCGGCGATCTCGGGATAGCGGATGGCAAGGCGGCAGCCGCGGAAACCGAGCATGGGGTTCACTTCCAGCAGTTCTCCGACACGGCGCCGCACGCGCTCGACGGGAAGACCGAGCGCGTCCGCCACGGCCTGCTGCTCGCGCGGCTCGTGCGGCAGGAACTCATGCAGCGGCGGATCGAGCAGGCGGATCGTCACCGGCAACCCGGCCATGATCTCGAACAGCTGCACGAAGTCGCCGCGTTGCATCGGCAGCAATTTGGCCAGTGCCGCGCGGCGACCCTTCTCGCTGTCGGCCAGGATCATTTCGCGCACGGCCAGAATACGCGCTTCGTCGAAGAACATGTGTTCGGTGCGGCAGAGCCCGATGCCCTCGGCTCCGAACTTCCTCGCCTGCTCGGCGTCGCGCGGCGTATCGGCATTGGCGCGGATGCCGAGCCGGCGGAAACTGTCGGCCCAGCCCATCAGCGTCGCGAAGGCGCCCGACATCTCCGGCCGTCGCAACTTCGCCGCGCCCTTCAGCACCTCGCCCGTGCCGCCGTCGATGGTGATGACGTCGCCCGCCGTCAGCACCTCCCTGCCGATGGTCAGGCGGCCCGCCGCCGCATCGATGCGCAACGCGCCAGCGCCCGAGACGCAGGGTCGCCCCATGCCGCGCGCCACCACCGCCGCATGGCTCGTCATGCCGCCGCGCGCGGTGAGAATGCCGGCTGCCGCATGCATGCCGTGGATGTCTTCCGGGCTCGTCTCGGCGCGCACCAGGATGACGCTTCGCCCACGCGACTTGGCTTCCTCCGCCGCATCGGCCGTGAAGACGATCTCGCCTGCGGCCGCTCCGGGAGACGCCGGCAGGCCTGTCGTCAGCAGGTGCTTTTCCGCATGCGGGTCAATGGTCGGATGCAGCAGTTGATCGAGCGCCGCCGGATCGACCCGCAGCACGGCTTCCTCGCGACCGATCACGCCCGCCTCGGCAAGCTCGACGGCAATGCGCATCGCGGCCTGCAGCGTGCGCTTGCCCGAGCGCGTCTGCAGCATCCAGAGCTGGCCTTCCTGGATGGTGAACTCGATGTCCTGCATGTCGCGGTAGTGGGCTTCGAGCTGCGCGATTACGCTGCGCAACTGGGCGAAAGGCCCCGGTAGCAGCGCCTCCAGCGATGGGCTTTCCTCACTCGCTTCGATGCGCGCCGCCTCGGTCAGCGGCTGCGGCGTGCGGATACCGGCGACGACATCCTCGCCTTGCGCGTTGAGCAGGAATTCGCCGTATATCTCGTCGACGCCGGTCGAGGGGTTGCGCGTGAAGGCGACACCCGTCGCCGATGTCTCGCCCATGTTGCCGAACACCATAGCCTGCACGTTGACGGCAGTGCCCCAGTCGTCGGGGATCGCATGCAGGCGGCGGTAGGTCTGCGCACGCGCGTTCTGCCACGATCCGAATACCGCACCGATGGCCCCCCACAGTTGCTCCGTCGTATCCTGCGGGAACGGGCGATCCAGCTCTGTCTCGACCGCGCTCTTGAATTCGGCAACGATCTCCTTCCAATTGTCGGCGGTCAGATCGGTATCGAGCGCCAACCCGTTGAGGTTTTTGAACCCCTCCAGAATATCCTCGAAAATCGACTGGTCGACGCCGAGCACGACATCGCCATACATCTGGATGAAGCGCCGGTAGCTGTCATAAGCGAACCGCTCGTCGCCTGATTTCGCGGCTAGGCCGGCAACCGTCTCGTCGTTGAGGCCAAGGTTCAGGATCGTATCCATCATGCCCGGCATGGATGCGAGCGCGCCCGAGCGTACCGAGACCAGCAACGGGTTTGCCGGATCGCCGAATGTTTTGCCGACCGCCTCGCCGACGCGGGCCAGCGCCGCCGTGACCTGCTCGTCGAGCCCATCCGGCAGCCGGCGGCCGTTGGCGTAATAGGCGCGGCAGACCTCGGTGGTGATGGTGAAGCCGGGCGGCACCGGTAGCCCCAACGCCGCCATCTCAGCAAGATTGGCACCCTTGCCACCGAGCAGTGCTTTCATTTCGGCGTTGCCGTCGGTCATACCGCGACCGAACAGGTAGACGTGGCGCGCTTCGGCCATGGCGGTTTCCTCGGATGACCCTTGATCCCGGCGCTCGTTTACCAGCCTTCGCACGCCCCTGAAAGCCACGAGGTCAATTCGTAACCGCGCCATCGCCGCAAGCGACCGGGGAACGGCTCATGCCTTCGCATGGTTTGGGGTGTGGACCTTAACGGCGGATTAGCGGCCGTGGCGTAGTGTCTCGAAAGCCGGCCTGCGTAGACGCGACAGGGACGGCCCCTTCACGCCTGCCGGGTCGAACGGCCCGCCGATGGAACGCGCATGTCCCAAACGCCGCGCCCCGAAGTCTCGATCCTCGTCGTGTCGTACAACCCGCGCGCGCGGACGCTCGCCGCAATTTCCTCCGCTGCCGCCGAAACGCGGAGCCGCCACGAGATCATCGTCGTCGACAACGCCTCCGCAGACGGCTCCGCGGCCGCTATCGCGGCGCATCCGGCAGCGCCGCGTTTGATCGCGCTCGACGACAACATCGGCTTCGCTCGCGCCAACAACGTCGCCGCGCGCGCCGCGACGGGCGATTATCTGCTGTTGCTCAACCCCGACACGGTCGTCCTCGGTGGCGCCATCGACCAACTGCTCGCCTTCGCCCGCGCCCGACCGTCGGCCGGGATCTGGGGCGGGCGGACGCTGTTCGCCGACGGCCGCCTCAACCCGTCGTCGTGCTGGCGGCGCATGACGGTTTGGAACCTCTTCTGCCGCGCCACGGGGCTGACCGGCATCTTTCCCGGGTCACGCCTCTTCAACAGCGAGGCGATGGCCGGATGGCGACGCGACACGGTGCGCGAGGTCGACATCGTTTCGGGCTGCTTCCTGCTCATCCGCCGCGAGATGTGGCAGCGGCTCGGCGGCTTCGATCCGACGTTCTTCATGTATGGCGAGGAAGCTGATCTGTGCCTGCGCGCCCGCGCGGTCGGGGCTCGCCCCGTCGTCACGCCCAAGGCCACGATCGTGCATCTCGGCGGCGCCTCGGAGGCGACACGCGCGGGCAAGATGGTACGCCTGCTCGCCGCCAAGACGACGCTGATCGACCGGCACATGCCGCCGATGACACGCACGATCGGGCGCACACTGCTGAGGCTCTGGCCGCTGACGCGCTGGCTGGCACTCGCAGCGGCAACGACATTGACCGCAAACCTGCGCGCGGGGCAGGCCGCGGCGACGTGGCGTGAAATCTGGGACCGCCGCGGCGAATGGCAGCGCGGGCTCTCGACCGTCGAACCTGCAGCCATGCTGCATGCCCCGAATGGAGCCTCTCGCCCATGACCGTTGAAACACCCCACAGAGCGTCCATCCGCAGACGCATCCAGCGGCCCGATATCGACATCGCGCCGATGCAGCCGCTGCGCTACACCATAGCCTCGATGGTCAACGACATGGCGCACTATGAGGCCATGCGCGGCTCGCTGCGGGCGGGCGGCTTCTCGGGCGACTGCGAGTATCTGTACATCGACAACACGCGCGGCCCCCAGATCGGCGCCTACAGCGGCCTCAACACGCTTCTGAACGAGGCACGCGGCGATTATGTGATCCTCTGCCACCAGGACATCCGACTGTTGACCGAGGGCCGCCGTGAGCTCGACCGCTGCCTCGCCGATCTCGACAGTCGTGCCCCCGATTGGGCGCTTGCCGGTAACGCCGGCGGCGTCGCGCCCGGTGTTCTCGCCATCCGCATCACCGATCCGCACGGCGCCGACCGCCGCGTCGGAACGCTGCCGCAGCGGGTCGCGAGCCTGGACGAGAACTTCATCGTCGTGCGCCGCGATGCCCGCATCGGCTTCTCGAAAGACATCGAGGGCTTCCACTTCTACGGCGCCGACATCTGCCTCAACGCCGACATTGCCGGCTGGCAGGCCTACGTCATCGACTTCCACATCGCGCACCTCTCGGCCGGCAACAAGGACGAGAACTTCGCGATGGCCGAGGCGGCGTTTCGCGCCAAGTGGTCGCGGGCGCTGCAACCCCGGTGGCTGCAGACGACGTGCAGCCTGATGCGCCTCTCCGGCGACCAGATCGGGCAACTGGCGGGCCGTCTCGTCGAAGGCTCGTTCCGCCGCATTTCGCGACGGCTGCCGGGCTCGCAGGGCTGGACGCGCGCCACGCCAAGCAAGGAAACCGCGTGACCAGATGGCGGACGACACGCCGCGTAAGCTGACGTCGCGCATCGCCCGACAGGGCGCGATCCTGTTCGCAGGGTTCGGGCTCGCGCAAGCGCTGTCCTTCGCCCGCAACGCCATTCTTGCACACTGGCTGTCGAAGGGCGACTTCGGCGTCGCCGCCGCCATCCTGCTGCTGCTGCAGATGATCGAGACGCTGAGCGACATCGGCGCCGACCGCCTCATCGTGCAGGCTGCCGACGGTGACGACGAGCGCTTCATCGCCACCGCGCAGACGGCACTCTTGGTGCGCGGCGTGCTGACGTTCCTCATCATTCTACTAGCCGCCGAGCCGATGGCGCGGTTCTTCGGCGCCAGCGGCGCGGCTTGGGCCTTCGCCGCTGCCGGCATCGCGCCATTGATCAAAGGCTTGCTGCATCTCGATGCGCGGCGTGCCCAGCGCCGTCTCGACAACCGTCCGCAGATGCTGATCGAGGCCGTGCCGCAGGCCATCGCGCTGCTGTCGGTTCCTGTCGTGCTCACGCTCGACGCGAGCTTCGGCGCGGTGGTGTGGATCGCATTGATCCAGTCGGTCGCCGCTGTCGTCACCTCTCACGCCATCGCGCAGCGGCGGTATGCGCTGTCGCTCGATCGCGACTACATGCGCCGCCTGCTGGCGTTCGGCTGGCCGATCTGGGCCAGCGCATTCCCGCTCGTCGCCGTCTACCAGGGCGACCGCATGGCGGTCGGCCATCTCGCCGGTCTCGAAGCGCTCGCGGGCTTCACGGCGGCGTTCATGGTGACGATGGTGCCAGGACTTCTCGCCGCCAAGATCGCCAACGCGCTGATGCTGCCGCTGCTGTCACGCGCAGCAACAAGCGAGGCGGCGTTCGCCCGCCAGTTTCTGATGATGGTCGAACTGACGGCGCTTGCGGCCGTGGCTTATCTGATGGCGTTCATCGTCGCCGGTGACAAACTCGTCGCGCTGGCGTTCGGCGACAAGTATGCGGGGCTCGGCACCGTCGTTTCGCTGCTGGCGCTGATGTGGTCGATGCGCATGCTGCAGGCGACGCTCGGCGTGGCGCTGATGGCGCACGGCATCACACGGCCGTTTCTCATCGCGGGGATCATACGTTCGAGTGGCGTTGCATTTGCCGTAGCGGCGCTGGTCGCAGGCTATGGCGTCGCTGGCGCAGCGGCAGCTGGAGCATTCGCGGAACTGCTGTCGCTGGTCTACGTCGCGTGGCGGCTCGACCAGCTTCACCGCAAAGCCGGAGCTCTGAGATTGGGCCGCGCGGCGCTGGCGAGATCATGGCTTGTCGTCGCTGGCGGTATCGCGGCGGTGCTCACCGTACGCAGCAGCGGTGACTTGCGACTGCCGGCACAGGTGGCGCTGCTCTGCGGATTGATTGCCGCCTGCGCATTCGTCTCGGCGTTGGTGATGCCGGGATTACGTGGCCTGCTGCGCTCGATGCTTCGCGGTGAGGACGCGCCGGCGCGATCCGCCCCGCACCTCGGCTAAACCCGGCGAGGAGCGAAAAAGCGGGACAAAGGCGATCGCCGCAATCAATTCCCGGCGGCGGCGACCTCGCGCCCGTGCGGCACGGCGTGCGGCTTGCGCTTCGCGCCGAGCGCCAGATCATAGGCGCTGAGCAGGCGGGATGCTTCATCGTCCCACTTCAACAGGGCCTTGGCGCGCGCGCGGCCTTCTTGCGCCAGTGACTGCGCAAGCGCGGGCTCGTCCATCAGGCGCGCCAATTGCCTCGCCAGATCGATCGGTGAATTGTCGGCAGCATAGAGCGCCGCCTCGCCGGCGATCTTGCGGCCTTCCATGAGGTCGAACTGCACGAACGGTATGCCGAGCGTCATGTACTCGAACGCCTTGTTCATGGAAATCTTGTCGTTGTAGGTATTCTTCG
>JBKBNR010000086.1:3231-9653 GCA_046295315.1 Hyphomicrobiaceae bacterium | reverse complement strand
CGACGCGCACGCCGCAGCGTTCGAGCGTGCGCGCGAGGATGTCGGCGCAGACCGCCGCCACCATGATCGGCCGGCCGCGCATCGAGCCCGAATTGTCGATGAGTAGTGTGACGACGGTGTCCTTGAAATCGGTGTCGCGCTCGCGCTTGAACGTCAGCGGCGCCATCGGATCGATGATCACCCGCATCAGCCGCGCGGCGTCGAGGGCGCCTTCGTCGAGATCGAAATCCCAGGCGCGGTTCTGCTGTGCGAGCAGCTTGCGCTGCAATTTGTTGGCAAGACGCGAAATGACGCTCGCCAGTGTCTTCAGCTCTTTATCGAGGAAGGCGCGCAGGCGATCCAGTTCTTCCGGGCTTGCCAGATCGTCCGCCGCGACGGTTTCGTCGAACTCCTTCGTATAGACCGAGTAACCGAACCGCTCCGGATGATCGAGCACCGACTGGTTCGGGCGCCATGGCTCCGGCGTCTCGGCTTCGTCGAGACCCTCGTTGTCGGCGTCGAACTGGTCGGTGTCGGCGCGCTCGACAGAATCCTGCTGCTCGCCCGCCGTGCCTTCTTCCTTGCTCTCGTCCTGCGGCTGGTCCTTACCCTCGCCGCCGTCGTTGGTTTCCTGCTCCTCTTCCGAGCAGCCGTCCTCGTTCTCCTCGTCGCTCTCCACATCCTGTTCGGACGAACCCGACGACTTGTCCTCGACGAGATCGAGAGCCTTCAGCAGGTCCTGCGCGACGCGGCCGAACTGTTCCTGATCGGTGCCGAGGGTTTGCAAGCGGTCGAGCACCCGCGCCGCCTTCTTATCTATGGTCGAGCGCCAGACATCGACGATCGCCTGCGCGTTGGCCGGCGGCTTCTCTCCCGTCAGGCGTTCGCGCAGCATCAGCGCCAGCGCGTCCTCGAGCGGTGCCTCCTCCTTGGTTTTCACATGCGCGAAGCGGCCGTGCGCGTACTGCTCCTCGGTCTTGGCGGCGAGATTGCGCGCCATTCCAGACATGCGATTGGCGCCCAGCGCCTCGACGCGGGCGCGCTCCACCGCTTCGAACACGCTGCGCGCTTCGCCGCCGCCGGGCGCCAGGCGTGCGTGCAGCTTGACGTCGTGACAGGCAGCGGTGAGCGCGAGGCTATCGGCCCAACCGCGGATGATGGCGATCTCGCGCTTCGTCGGCACGCGCGACGGCTCGGGCAGATGCACGTCCTTGCCGACCAGTTCGGGCCGGCCCGGTTGATACGAGACATGCACGTCCGCATCGCCCGCGACGGCGCGCGTGCAAACCTCGAGCGCCCGCTTGAACGGCTCGCTCGGCGCTTCCTTACGTTTCGATGTGGTCATGCGACTCTCGGGCGTAAGACGACCTCAGCTCAGCGCCACATTCGCCGTGCTCTCGGCCAGCTCCTCGCCGAACGAGCGCTGGTAGAACTCCGCGACCAGCGGCCGCTCCAGCTCATCGCACTTGTTGAGGAAGGTGAGGCGGAAGGCGAAGCCGACATCGTTGAAGATCTCGGCGTTCTCGGCCCACGTCATCACCGTGCGCGGGCTCATCACCGTCGACAGATCACCGTTGATGAAGGCCTGCCGCGTCAGGTCGGCGACGCGCACCATGTTGGCGACGACCTTGCGCTTGCTCTCGTTCTTGGCCCAGGACTTGGCCTTCGAGAGCACAATGCGCACCTCGTCGTCGTGCGGCAGGTAATTCAGCGTCGCGACGATCGACCAACGGTCCATCTGGCCCTGGTTGATCTGCTGCGTACCGTGATAGAGCCCCGACGTATCGCCGAGGCCGATGGTGTTCGTCGTCGCGAAGAGGCGGAACGCCGGGTGCGGGCGGATCACCTTCGACTGATCGAGCAGCGTCAGCTTGCCTGAGACTTCGAGCACGCGCTGGATGACGAACATGACGTCCGGGCGGCCGGCGTCGTACTCGTCGAATACCATTGCCGTGTTGGTCTGCAGCGCGTAGGGCAGAATGCCTTCGCGGAACTCCGTCACCTGCTTGCCGTCCTTGAGCACGATCGCGTCCTTGCCGACAAGGTCGATGCGCGACACGTGGCTGTCGAGGTTGACGCGGATGCACGGCCAGTTGAGCCGCGCCGCGACCTGCTCGATGTGGGTCGATTTGCCGGTGCCGTGGTAACCCTGCACCATGACGCGGCGGTTGTGTTTGAAGCCGGCAAGAATAGCCAGCGTCACGTCGCGGTTGAACAGATAATCGGGATCGAGGTCCGGGACGTGCTCGTCGGCCTCGGCGTAGGCCGGCACCTCGAGATCGGTATCGATACCGAACACCTGGCGTACGGAAACCTTCATATCCGGGAGGCCGGCAAGGGCCTTGTGCCCGGCAGCTTGTGCCTGCTCACGCATCGTCGTTTCTGTGGTCCGGAATGTTGTTGTTGCCGGCCAGCAGCTTGCAGCCGCGGCGAGCGCTCGTTGGATCTGGCGGCGCGGAGCGTGGTCTTGGCGACACCTGTCGGTGTTCCGCCGACACGTCACGTCTCAGACCATGCCCGCCTGTTTGAGATAGTTATAGGCCTGGATGATTTCGCGCAACTTTTCCTCCGACCGCTTGTCGCCGCCGTTGGCATCCGGGTGGTGCAGCTTCACCAATTCCTTGAAGCGCGCCTTGATGCTCACTTTATCGGCATCTGTGCCGAGATCGAGCGCGGCGAGGGATTTGCGCTCCAGCGGCCGCAGTTGCCGCCGCTGCTCGTTGGCAGCGCCGCTGCGGCGCTTGGCGCGCTCGGCCATGAACCCGTGCGGATCGTGCGGCGCGCTATCGCCACGCGCCTGGGCCGACTTGACGCCGGGAGCCTCCGGATTGGCGCCCATTTTCCAGGTCGGGCGGTGGCCGGTGGCCGACTCCTTGATGTACGTCTGGACATCACCATCGCTCATGCCATCGAAATAGTTGTACGTGGCGTTGTAGGTGCGCACATGGTCGAGGCAGAAGTGGAAGTATTCGCCATCCCGCCCGCGCCCTTTCGGAGCCTTGTGCTCGGCCTTGGCGTTGCAGCCTTTCCACTGGCATTCGGGCAACCGGTCGCGACCTCCCCGTTCGCGGGAGTCGCGTTCGCGCCGCGGCGCAACGCGGATGCTGTCGAAATATTTCGAGTTGAGTTTCATGGGGCCGTGATTATGAGCGTCGACGGAAGGGAACACAAGATTGCACGACAGAACTAACGTCCGGTTCCGGCGATGGTGATGCCGCGAAGGCCCGGTCGCCGCGACGGATATAGGTGATCACGAGGCTCGCTTCGGGTATCGGTTCAACGAATGCCGCAGGGCAGCGGATCGAATGTGGATGGATCGAGGAGTGCTAGGATGACAGCGGAAACGCGCATGCGTGAAAAATTGATCGAGGGGTTGACACCGATCCGTCTCGATATCGTCAACGAGTCGGACCTGCATGCCGGCCACCGCGGCTCACCTGGGACGGGCGAAAGTCATTTCCGCATCCTCATCGTTTCCGACAAGTTTGCCGGCAAGTCGCGGGTCGATCGCCATCGGATGGTCAATGCGTTGCTCGCCGAAGAACTCGCCGGCCGCGTCCATGCGCTGGCGCTGAAGACGTTCGCTCCCGGCGAACCGGTGGCCTGATCGAACCGCTGCTGTGATCGTCCGCCATCCGCTGTGGAGTTCCGGCGAACAAAAACCGGGCGCGCCACAGCGGCGCGCCCGGTTTCATGGTCGATGCTTTCAGTCGATCGCCCGTGGGCGGACGTCTCGAACCCTGTCAACGCCAGCAGCGATACACGGGCCGGCACTGATACCCGTAATAGCCACGCCAGCAGCGCTTGGTCCAACCGCAGTGGCGATGATGCCGGTGATGCCAGTGATGCCGGCGATGCCAGCGGTGATGGCGGACCGTATCGACGGTCTTCATGTTCGACGATTTGATAGCTTGCATCATGTCGACGGTCGAGGCGGCAGGTGCCGCTGCGGCGGGCGCGGACAGCGCCGGAGCGAATAACAGCCCGATGGCGAGCGCGAACGCAGCAATTGGTGCCGTACGAAAGATCGATTGCATTGGATCTGTCACTCCTAGGGTTGCACATTGAGATGCGGGCGGGTTCTCGACCCGCATTCTTCAAACGCAACGCCCGATGCGCCGAAACAACGCATTACACGCTCCTCCCCAGGCCGTCGACGTTGCGATGAGCCGACTTTGCCAACCGCTCAATGAATGCGAGATGAACCGTCGCGCGCAACGGCGCGGCCGGCGATCGGGACGGGCAGAAGCCAGGGCCGGCGGATGCCCTCAAGACCGCTGCGCGACCACCGGATCTGTCACGGGCTTGACCCGCAGGGCGGTGATCTTGTTGCGGCTCTTGCGCAGGATCTCGAAGCGGTAGCCGTGGAACGTGAAGGTCTGGCCCGGCTCGGGTATCGTCTCCGCCTCGTGGATGACGAGCCCCGCGACGGTCGTCGCCTCCTCGTCGGGCAGGTCCCAATCCATGTGACGGTTGAGATCGCGGATCGCCACCGTGCCGTCGACGTTCACCGTGCCATCAGCCTGCGGTCTTATCGCGGTTTCGTGCACGTCGTGCTCATCCGCAATCTGCCCGACGATCTCCTCTAGAATGTCTTCGAGGGTGATAAGCCCCTTCACCTCGCCGTACTCGTCGACGACCAGCGCCATCTGCTGCTTCTGCTTCAAGAACTGATTGAGCTGATGCTTGACGCCGGTGCCATCGGGAACGAACCACGGCGCCTTGGCGAAACTCATCACATCGAGACGCGACACGTCCCAGTCGGCTTCGCCCAGCGCCGACAGAAGGTCCTTGGTGTGCAGCACGGCGACGATATTTTCCGGCTCGTCGCGCCAGATCGGAATCCGCGAGTACTGGGTCTTGAGAATTTCCGCGACCATGCGATCGGGCGGATCATCGGCATTCAGTGTCTCCATCTTGGTGCGATGGACCATGATGTCC
This sequence comes from Hyphomicrobiaceae bacterium, assembly GCA_046295315.1. Lineage (GTDB taxonomy): Bacteria > Pseudomonadota > Alphaproteobacteria > Rhizobiales > Hyphomicrobiaceae > JAEUMD01. Next base: position 4,733 of record JBKBNR010000086.1, on the reverse strand, counting down.
GCGACTTTCAGATCGCGCAGATCGAGCACCCCGCCGAGCATATCGGCGTCGTGACGGGCAACCGCGCCTTCTTTCGACTGCAGCTCGATGGTGCCGCGGATCTCGTCGTGCGCCGCGAGCACGTTGGCATCGTCGTCGGCCTTGGTCGGCGTCAGCTTCAGAATGAACTTGACGATCTGTTCGATAATGAACACGGCCGGTCTGAGGACGATGACGACGATGCGCATGGCTGGCGCCACCGCGAGTGCGATTCGGTCGGCATAGGCGATGGCGTAGGTCTTGGGCAGCACCTCGGAGAAGATCACCACCAGCACCGTCATACCGATCGTCGCATAGGCGACACCGACATCGCCGAATAGGGTGATGAGCAAGCTCGTCGTCAGCGCCGACGCGAGGATATTGACCAGATTGTTACCGAGCAGAATGGTGCTGATGATGCGCTCGGGATGCTGCAACAGCTTGTTGACCTTGATCGCCCTGGAATCGCCCTCCAGTTCCATCGCGTGGAGGCGGGCTCTCGACGCGGCGGTGAGGGCCGTCTCCGAGCCCGAAAAGAACGCGGACATGACGAGAAGAACGGCGACGGCTGCGACGATCAGCAGAATTTCGGTAGACATGGCCTGGCTTGGTTGATGTTGACGTTGACCCGCCGCGCGGTGATTGATCCGCGTTCGGCATCGACAGCATCCGGCAGTCGAATTGGCGGTTGTTGTCAGAGTTGACCCGGTTCTATAGCACGCACCGGCGGCTGATCCGTTACGAAGTGTCCGCCGCGACCGATCCACTGTTCGAGGAGTTGCCCATTGCCCGAGCTACCCGAGGTGGAAACGGTGCGACGCGGGCTCGAGCCGGTGATGACGGGGCGGCGCTTCGCGCGCGTCGAGACCCGCCGTCCTGACCTGCGCTTCCCGCTGCCTGCGCGCATGGCCGAAAGGCTGCACGGGCGCCAGGTCACGCATCTCGGCCGGCGGTCGAAGTACCTCCTGCTCGGCCTCGATGGCGGCGAAACATTGCTCATGCACCTCGGCATGAGCGGCCGCTTCATCATCGACGGACATCTGACCGGCGCATTCCAGCGCGACACCGGCAACGCCGGCATTCACGATCACGTCGTATTCGACATGACGGCCGGCGATGGCGACGCCGGCCACCGCGTCACCTACAACGATCCGCGGCGGTTCGGCTTCATGGTGCTGGTCGCGCAAGCGCAATTCGCCGCGCACCCGCTGATCCGCGACCTCGGACCCGAGCCGCTCGACAACGCCTTGACGCCGCACCATCTGGCAGCGCGCGCTGCCGGTCGTCGCTGCGACTTGAAATCGTTCCTGATGGATCAGCGCAACGTGGCCGGGCTCGGCAACATCTATGTGGCGGAAGCGCTGTTCCGCGCCCGCCTGTCTCCGAACCGCGCCGCATCCTGCCTTGTCGACGCAAAGGGCCATCCGACGGATCGCGCACAACGGCTCGTAGCGGCCATCCGCGACGTTCTAACGGCGGCAATT